>NZ_DAMDQC010000151.1:0-10403 GCF_032082325.1 Pantoea sp. CTOTU50773
GGGATAGACCAGACCCGGCGCGACGCAGTTCACGCGAATCCCCAGCGGCCCCAGTTCGGCGGCGAGTGAACGGCTAAAACCTATTAATGCGGATTTCGCGGTGACGTAATCGTGGTAAGGAACAGACGGACGGGCCACCAGGTCGCTGGAAAGATTGATAATGCTGCCGCGTGTGCGTGAGCGCATCAGCGGCAACGCGGCCTGGCAGACGTTGTAGGCCGCGCCGACGGCACCGTCAAACTGGCTTTGGTAGCCCTGCCATGAGGTTTCCCAAAAGCGCTGTCGATTATCGTTATCGAAAACATAGGGTGCGAAAGCATTGTTCACCACCGCATCCAGACGACCCGTGGTGTTAGCGATCTGCTCCATCATCACCGCTACCTGCTCTGCTGAGGTGACATCGGCTCGAATGGCGATGGCCGAACCGCCCAGTGCTTCACAGCTTTTTACCACTTCCATCGCTGCAGCTTCACTGCGCAGGTAGTTCACCACCACCAGCGCGCCCTCAGCGGCGAAAGCCTGCGTGATAGCTGCACCAATACCCCGGCTCGCCCCCGTCACCAGAATCGTTTGATCAGCAAATTTCATCTCTTACCTCCTGTAAAAACGTGGATTCAATCCGCATAGGGCGCGAAGCGCTCAGCGGCAGTTTCAGCAGATGCCTCTATTTCCGTAAAAGTGACCAGATCCAGCAGGCTAAAGCGGCCATCGTGATGCCATCCGGCGGCAGGCGATGTCATGCTGCCAAAGGCAGTAATACGGCTGATACCGGCTTGCCCTAGCCGCGCGGCGAGAACAAACAGCTCGCGCGGAGTGGCCGCCACCGCCGCCGTTTGCAGATAAATTTTCTGCTGCGAAATCAATGCAATCGCATCATCAATTTCATCAACTGCCACCACTTTAAGCGTGCGTCCGAGTGCCGACGGCATCAGAGCTTCGGGGCCATCTACTACCACCACCGACCAGCTGTCCGTCGACTCGCCGAACAGGATGCGATCCTCCTGCAACGCGCGAATCTCTTCACGGCTGCGCCAGGCTGCCACGCTGTTCACTTCAGCCGAAGAGAGCGCGCGACGTGGGTATTTGCGCGCCAGCGCACGCAGTTCATGGGCGATGTACTCCGCGAATTCCTGCGGCGTAATGCGTCCGGCGCGTTCAACGAACAGCATTTGCGGTGAGTAACAGCCCGCCTGGTCATAGCGTATGACATCATAGGCCACGCGCTGCGCCAGATCGACGCCCTGCCTTGTATCCAGTGCCGAACGCCCCACCAGCCCCACGCTGATTTTATGGCCGTGCGGCAGAAAACGCGTGGTCACAGGCAGTTGCTGTTTGATTGCAGCCAGCGCGGCATTACCACCGTAAGCCATCACCACGTCAGGCTGGGTTAACCAGTGTTTTTCTGCTTCGGCTTCGCCGCCTTTCCACCACACTACCGCCAGGCATTCGCCAAGTTGGGGATCGATCTCAGCCAGCAGTTGTGCGAACCAGCCCGCCATCAGCGGTTCAGCACCGGGCAATTTGCCCACGCTGCCCGCTTTTACCAGTAATCCACAAATCAGACTCCACAGCGGTAGACCTGGCACATTTCCTGCCCAGATATGCATGAGCAGATCTGGGCCAAATGCCCGTGCGAAGCCGCCATTAGGTCGCGGCTGAAAATCATCCAACAGCTGTGGATCGTTAAAGTCCTCGGCTAAAAAGCGCTTGAGCTGCGGCTGTCGAAAAGTTTTGAGGTATCCGGTAAGCCCAAGGCGAATCATCTCAGCGTCATAACCGGTGACAATCGGCAGCAGCATTTCGGCCTTGCGGCGCAGTGGATGGTTTCGATCCAGCAAACGCACAATGGCCTCATCAATAATTGCGACGATCTTCGCCACGCTCAGCGTTTTGAGATAAGCGCGAGCGTGATCGCGCAGATGTGCGCTGAGAAGTGTAATTTGTGCCGGATTCAGGTCAGGCACGTCGACATCCAGGTGCTGGCCGTGATGGCTAAAACTCAGCGTGCGCCACTGCACCCCTTCAGGTGATAAACATCCCGGTAGATAACCCGCGACCTCTTTCACACTGCACCCTGCGCAGCAGCCAGGAACTCTTCCATCGACAGCGAACAGCCCTTCGCATCCGCTCCGGTGACCCGGCCCAGCAGATGGAAGCCGCCCGCCACTGCCCGGCCAGCATCCTCGGTCAGTAAGGCAGAAACTGAATTGAAGTGGGCCAGATCATGGTGCACCAGCACGCCCATCTCACCTTCCGGCACCTCTTCGCCCGTCAGCGGATTGACCACGCGGGTGCGGATCCAGTGCGGGCCGGATTTCACCGAGGGACAGGCAACGTTGCCATCGTCATAAAACTGGCTGCTCAGTTCGGTCATGCCGTACATGTTGATGCAGTGCGTGCGCGGCACGCCCAACGACGCACTGAGTTCGGCGTAAAACTGCTCGGCCTCAATCTCACGGGATTGTCCCTTAAATCCACCGGTATCCAAAATTCGGCTGCCAGCGGGTAATGCAAAATGTCGCCCCTGGCGCTGCAGTTCGTCGAGCAGATGGACAAAGCTGTAGCTCGCGCCCAGCAGCGCATAAGGTTCGCCCTGCGCTTCAGCCTGCTCCAACGCAGCAAACAGGCGATCCATCGCGATACCGCGGTCATCCAGCAGCACTTCGCTCTCGGCGGTGCCAAATTTTTCCACCGCTAACGTCAGGTAATGGGCCAGCGAAGAGTTGGGCAGCGCCCGATTATCAGGGAACAAAATGCCCATGCGAATCCGCTCTTCGCCCGCCATAAAGCGCTGGCGGAAATTCTGCATCATTGAGCATTTCCAGACATCGAGTGTCGGATGATAGCTGCGACCTTTCACCGTGCCGGTGGTACCGCTGGTCATAAACATCGCTTCGACGTCATCGGTGGCATGGCAGCTCAGCGTCAGATCCTTAAACGCAGTAATGGGAATCGCCGGGATGGCGCGCCAGTTTTTCACCGTAAAGGGTGTGCGGCCGCGTTGCATGGCGAAGCGGCGATAAGGGGTATTGTGTTCGAATTGATAAGCGAAGATGGCGAGCGCCAGGCGGTTAAAATCGTCGTCGGTTGTGTCCTGACGCTGAAGAAAGGTCAGCAAAGCGTCGATCAAAGCAGCTTCAGTCATATGCGGGTCCACCCGTTGCGATTGCGCGAAATTTCTCAGGCCGGGCCTGATGAGTAGAGTCTGTCCGCTACAAGCACAAAGATGGGATCAGGACGCAGTGTCGTCCTGTGTTCCGCTCCCTACGCCGGTATTAGCCGGATCAGGTTCGTAGGGTCACCACGTTGCCAACGCGAAAACGCTGGCGGGTAGAATCTCAGCCCGCTAACCGGGCACCCCCTGGAACAGGTCGCAGTCAATCAAATGCCGCTCAATAAAACCTCAATCAACTCACTGATTTTATTAAGCTTACTTTAAATCTACTGCAGACGGTCGTTAAAGGTTAAACCATTTGCTGTTTTAACACACTGATCTTTTTATCTGACCAGATGCACGACGAGCGTTTCAGCTTCGCGGTGATTCATTGATTAATGTGAATAGTCCTGCTGAATGAGTGAGCTGTGAGTTTTTATCATCAGATACTTCTGACCTCAGCATTAATGTAGGAAAAAATGTCATGAGAATGCCATAACTCTACCATTAACAAGTTATTAACCAGGATATTTGATGTACTTTGGCTTTAATGCCCGTTTTATTTGTTCGAGTCCCTCTTCAATAAATCTCACAGGATTTTTTTGTGATACGTAATATTCAGATTTTATCCCAACCATTATCAGATAATGACCAGGCGACATCGGCAATACACATCAATTCATTTCATCAAATAAACCAAAAATACTATTGATTTCTCGCCAGTTAGACCGGAGACTGTTTGTGAAGCACTTAAGGGAATTTAAAATGAAGACTTCCGCTAAAGTTGGAGCACTCAGTGCCCTGGGGATTATTTTGTCTGCGTCGGGTTATGAGGTATATTTGCGGAGCGTAGAGAACCAAAAAAGATGAAATAGCCTGTGTGACCGTTCACAGTCGTGATGCGGTTATTGCCGTAGAAAAAGATCTCCTCAATAAATCCGATACCGAGATGTTTGGGAAAAATAGAATCACCCTGGGCTCTCTTCTGGTCCACAATGAAGGCGTAGCAAAAAAATGGTACACGTATTATCGTTCCGTTTACTTTGGCGAGCCATCGTGGGCAAACTGAGTTTCAGGCCGTAGTGAGATGTTCAAATTTACAAGATATTGAATACGATAAACTTTAATGAGTCCATTGACTCACGCAGCAAACGGATAAAAACCATGTATAAGGCAACGAAATATTACGTCTGCGATCACGCCCGCAGGGGCTTGCTGTTGCATACCGCAGGATGTGAACAATTACCCGGTATCGATTCACGGGCGTTTATTGGCAGTATGTATAACCACAGCCAGGCATTAACCGTCGCCGCAGCGCAATATACGAATGTTCATTACTGCCCGTGCTGTATCACTGTGAATAAGACTACCGAGCCAGAAAAATCCAAGGCAGCTATGCCAGCACTGTGCAGGGCGACAAAACCAAAGAGAAAGAAACCGGTGAAGATTGTCGAACCCGTGCGACACTTTCCTCTCTGACTTGATGACAGCAAATGTCCTGCAACGTTTAAATCCCATCTTTTGGCTCGAAATCTACATGTATCGTCTTAAACACCGCCCGCCTCGCTGACACCAGCGTGACGGGCGGCAGCAGACTCAAGCCGTTCTGAATCGCCGGGTAAGTGGTTTCTCGACTTCAACAATTAGGAACATCACGAAACCGATGATGAAGGTAATGACCCAATAACGGAATGGCAGTCCAGTGGTACCGAATAGCAGCTGCATAAATGGCGCATAGATGATCAGCAGTTGCAGCACCAGCAGCACCGCGCTAACGATCCAAATACCTTTGTTCATCAGCAGCCCTTTACTCAGAGAGAAGCCGTCCGACACACGGCAATTGAGCATATAGAACCACTGCGCGGTAACCAGCGTCTGTAACAGCACGGTGCGGATAAACTCAGGGGAATAGCCACGCGGCTGCAGCCAGGCTTCCAGCACAAACGCACTTATCGCAATCATTGAACCAACAAACACCACGCGCCAGATGGCGAATCCATCCATCACATGCAATTTGGGATCGCGCGGCGGTCGGCGCATGATGTTTTTTTCACCCTCTTCAAATGCCAGACCAAACGACAGCGTGGCCGACGTCGCCATGTTCATCCACAGAATCAGTACCGGCGTGAGCGGAATGAGATTCCCTGCCAGCAGCGCGATGATGATCAACAATCCCTGCGCGAGGTTGGTGGGCATAATAAACAAGATGGTTTTTTTCAGATTGTCATAAACCCGGCGCCCTTCCCTTACTGCGCTGGCAATGGTGGCGAAGTTGTCATCCGTGAGCACCATATCGGCGGCTTCCTTGGTCACTTCGGTGCCTTTAATACCCATCGCGATACCGACATCGGCGCGCTTCAGGGCGGGCGCATCGTTCACGCCGTCCCCGGTCATACCGACCACCTCTTGCTTACTCTGCAACGCCTGAACCAGACGGAATTTATCCTCCGGACTGGTGCGGGCAAAGATGTCGTAGGCCTGCGCGGCATCACTCAACTGGTGATCGTCCATCACTTCCAGTTCACGCCCGGTGATGGCTGAGCCTGCATTGCCAATCCCCAGCATCTGCCCAATGCTCATCGCGGTTTGCGGGTGGTCTCCGGTGATCATTTTGACGCGTATGCCGGCTTGCAGACAGTCACGAATCGCGGTGATGGCTTCAGGGCGCGGCGGGTCCATCATTCCGGCAATGCCGAGCAGAATCACGCCCTGTTGCAGATCCTGATGGGTGAGTTCAGTTTGTCCCGGTAACGCCGGTTTCCAGGCTGCCGCCACCATGCGCAGCCCTTCGCGCGCATACTCTTCAATCTTGCCTTCCCACCAGCTGATATCGAGCGGTTGCAGGCCGTGCTCGGTTTGCTGCTGCTGACAAAGCCGGAACAGCACATCCGGCGCGCCGGTGATCAGCACGCGCTCTTCGTCACCAATGCGGTACAACGTCGACATGTATTTGTATTGCGAATCAAACGGAATTTTACTGCGTAACTCGGTGGTGACCACCGGCAACTGTCCTTTGGCGGCCAGCACCTTGAGCGCACCTTCTGTCGGGCCCCCGGTGATTTTCCAGAAACCGCTCTCATCCTTAATCAGCTGGCTGTCATTACACAGATCGATGGTACGTAAATATTGCTCCAGCAAGGACCCGCCCGTGACGGTAATCGGTTCGGCGTCATCCGCTTTATGAATGGCACCAACCGGTTCATAGCTGTCACCGTCTACCCGATAGATATGGTCGGCGGTGATCACCGCTTTGACCGTCATCTCATTCATCGTCAACGTGCCGGTTTTATCTGAGCAGATCACCGTCATCGCACCCAGCGTTTCCACCGTCGGCAGCTTGCGAATGATCGCCTGCTGCTTCGCCATGGTCTGCACGCCAAGTGAGAGGATGATGGAGATGATGGCGGGTAAACCTTCGGGCACCGACGCCACCGCCAGACTGATCAATGACAGCATCAGTTCAGAGACCGGCATATCGCGGAACAGCAGGCTGAAGACGAACAGAGCCGCCATCATCGCGAGAATAATCAGGAAGATGGCTTTCCCTAACTTGTCCATTTGCACCAGCAACGGCGTGCGGTGTTTTTCGATATCGGACATCATCTGGTTGATGTGCCCCAGTTCGGTCTCTCCACCTGTAGCCACCACCAGCCCTTTACCGCCACCAGAACTGACCGTTGTTCCCGAAAACAGTAAATTGGTGCGGTCGCCTAACGGAAGTTCGCCCGCAAGCGCATCGGTGGTTTTCTCTACCACCGTGGATTCCCCGGTGAGTATCGCCTCTTCGACGCGAAGATTGTGGGCTTCGATCACGCGCAGGTCGGCAGGAATACGATCCCCGGCGCGGATCACCACCACATCACCCGGCACCAGCGCGGTGGTCGGCAAGGTTTCATGGTTACCGGCGCGGATCACCACCGTTTCACTGGAGAGCATATTGCGTATGCTTTGCAGGGATTTTTCCGCGTTACTCTCCTGGATATGACCAATCAACGCGTTGACCACTGCCACACCGAGAATGACCAGTGTATCGACCCAATGGCCCATCACTGCCGTCAGCAGCGCGGCAGCGAGTAACACGTAAATCAGTACATCGTTAAAATGGGCGAGGAAGCGCAGCCATGCTGGCTTGCCCGGTTTTTGTGGCAGGGCATTTTCACCGTACTGTTGTAAGCGTGCTGTTGCTTCACTACCCGAGATACCTTCGAGTGAACTCTCTGTCTGGCTCAAGGTTTCATCGACAGAAAGCTGATAGTACGACCTTTCCGATTTAGCAGTATTCATCGCTTTCTCCTCAAATCCTGTTTCGGAAATCAAGGCGGTGACATCGCGTTATTAACAGATCCACTTCAAATACAAATACAAAGACAAACATCTACGCACTGCCTGAGGTGAGTCCCGTTTATAACTGAAAGACATGTCATTAATGGCTGCTCAACGAAATTGAGCAGGGAAATAATCTATACGACAAACTTTTGACAAGAGAAATGAACGTTATAAACGTAGCACAGGCTATTCAACTCATTCTGCTTTTATGAGGAAAGTCATCCGTAATCAAAAAACAATTTTTAGCGTAAATTTAAACCAAAGATAAATAAGCCGTTTTTAACGAAAATAAATTAACCCGCCCCTATGTTAATGAAATGGCGAGAAAAGCCACACTTTGTGTTTATGTTGTTAATGTGGTTTAAAGCTCTATTTAAATCAAACAAATTAGATTTAAATTCCATGAGTTGCGATAAAGTTATTGCGTTTATCAAACTTTACATTTTTGGATATCCACAGCTATGCTCATCCTTAACAAATAAACCTTAACCGTCACTCCTATCCGTCCGCAGTGAGATGACTCTATTTCGCCCACTGTTAATGGAGGTAACGATGCCGGACTATAGTCTGCTGCGCCTGAGTCTTTATGTGGTTATCGCTATTGTAACCTGTTCTGCCGTGGGGTTATTTACCTACGCCGTCGTTTCAATGCTCGGCGAATAAGAACCTCGCTAATAATAACGCCAATAATTAATTCAATATTCCTGATTGAGGACAAACTCGTGACGCGTTATTTTCCGCTGATAGCCATTGTTATATTGATAACAACAGGTTGCGATCAAAAAAAAACGGAAGTTGTCCCTTTGCCGCGCATGGTGAAAGTGGTTGAGGTAATGGCTTCCGGTGAGGCTCAGCAACGCATCTTCCCCGCACGCATTGAATCGGCGGATTCCACCGACCTCTCCTTTAAACGAGGTGGACAGATCGACGCCCTGGAAATTCGCCAGGGAAACAATGTGACGCAGGGACAAGTGATCGCCAGACTGGTGGCACGAGAGGCGCAGCAGCGCGTTAACGAACGACAGACCGCCGCCACCCTCGCTCAGCGACAGTTTGCAAGATTCCAGACGCTATCTGGCCGCCAGGCGATCTCACAGGCTGAAATGGACGTGCAGCGCGCGAACCGCGATGCTGCCAACGCGGCCTTGCAAATTGCCCTTGAAGAGTTAAGCCAGATGACCTTAACCGCGCCTTTTAGCGGCACTGCGGCGACGGTCAATGTGCGTAATCATCAGGTGATTGCGGCGGGCCAGACCATCGCCACGTTAACGCGCACCGACCTGCTTGATGTGGTGTTTAACGTGCCGGAAAACCTGTTCACCGCGCTGGATATCCGCAACATGACGTATCGCCCGGTAGTGAGAATTAACACGCTGCCGGATCGCGAATTTCAGGCTGAATACAAAGAGCACACCGGCAGCAGTAGCAGTAACACTCTGACCTGGCAGGTGATCTTAACCATGCCGCGCCCTGCCGATTTTCCGGCCGTGGGCGGTGTCAGTGGTACTGTCACCATCAATCTGGCCAATCTTCCCGCCAACGTTAATCATGCTGCGCTGGTCGTTCCGGTCGAAGCGGTGTTTAACCCCGACAGCCACCAGCGCAATGAGCCTCATGTCTGGGTGGTGCAAGGCAGCGGCGATCAGCTGAAGCTGGAAGATCGTAAGGTCGTCGTCGGCGATGTCACAAACCAGGGCGTGGTGATCACCGGTGGACTGAAAGCCGGTGAACGCGTGGTCGCAGCAGGCGTCAATGAGTTACATGCGCAACAGCCGGTACGCATCTGGACGCGTGAGCGAGGGCTGTAATGGACATCTCCAAACAGTTTATTGATAACCCGATTCGCGTCTGGCTGGCGATTTTGCTATTAGGGCTAGGGGGTATTTTTTCCCTGCTGAATATTGGTCGCCTGGAAGACCCCGCTTTTACCATTAAAACCGCCGTGGTGGTCACACAATACCCTGGCGCATCTGCGCAGCAGGTGGAAGAAGAGGTGACTCTGCCGCTGGAAAATGCCCTGCAGCAGTTGCCCTATCTGGACAGCGTCAGTTCCATCTCCTCCAACGGCCTGTCGCAAATTACGGTGAATATTGCGTCGCGCTATCACTCTAACGAACTGCCACAAATCTGGGATGAGCTGCGGCGGCGCGTCGGTGATGCGTCACGCTTCTTCCCGCCCGGCGTGGCGGCGCCTTTCGTTAACGATGATTTTGGCGACGTGTTCGGCTTTTTCTTCGCCATTTCCGGTGACAACTTCAGCAATCCTGAATTAGTGCAATATGCCGAACAGCTGCGGCGAGAACTGGTGCTGGTGCCCGGCGTGGGCAAGGTGGCGATTGGCGGCGCCATCCCGCAGCAAATTGATGTCGATGTTTCGCTGACAAAAATGGCGGCGCGCGGTATCACTCCGGCACAACTCTCCGCCGCACTCAGCCGTCTGAACGTGGTTTCCAGCGCGGGAGAGATCAAATCAGGCTCCGAATCGATTCGTCTGCACCCCACCGGGGAATTTGAAAATATCGATGAGCTGAGCGATCTGCTTATCAGCCCCGTTGGCGACACTGCCACCACCCGCTTGCGCGACATCGCCACGCTGTCTCGCGGGTTGAGCGAATCCCCTTCCAGCATCTATCACGCCAACGGACGCCCGGCGGTCACCATGGGCGTCTCCTTTATCCCTGGCGTCAACGTGATTGATGTGGGTCGTGCGCTGGAAGCCAAACTGCAGCAGATGTCGGCAGAAAAACCAGCTGGTATCCAAATCAATACGTTTTACGATCAGGCTGCGGAAGTGGCGCACTCCGTCAACGGCTTTATCACCAACTTCCTGATGGCGCTGGCGATTGTGGTGGGTGTACTGCTGATCTTTATGGGCGTACGCAGCGGCATCATTATTGCGCTCTCGCTGGCGCTGAACGTGCTG
>NZ_DAMDQC010000152.1:0-7245 GCF_032082325.1 Pantoea sp. CTOTU50773
CGATCCTTCTGGCGTGTGACAAAGAGAATCAGGCGAAAGGACTAAAACCTTTCACCCCGGTTTACACCAAAAATGATGCTGCGCAAACGCTGGCACTGCAGTCCGGTCTCGCCGATGCCTACTTCGGTCCGAATGTGATTGGCGCGTGGAAAGCCGCGTTAACTCATCAAACCAAACTGGTGGGCAGCGTGGATGGAGGTTGGCCGAAAGCCGCTCATATCGCGGTGACGGTAAAAAAAGACAACGGTCTGGTGCAGCCGATTAACACCGCGCTCAACGGCGTGATCAAGAACGGTGATTACGACAAGGTGCTGAACCGTTGGGGTGAAGGCGTGGAGCGTCTGGATCGCTCTGAAATCAACCCGGCCGGTCTTGGCGACTAAGGAGGCTGCATGAGCCAGCAATTTTTCCGCGAAGTGCATCCTGAGGCCGCTGAGTTGCAGCCGATTATCACCGGTCTGTTTGGCGAGTATGCGGCACGTTACGGTGATTTCTTCAAAAGCTCCAACGAGGTGGAATTAACCGAGTGGTACTTGCCGCCGCGTGGGCTGTTTATCGTGCTGGAGCGTGACGGCGAGATCATCGCCATGGGCGCCTATAAACCTTATGACGAGGTGACCGCGGAATTTAAACGCATCTGGACGCGTAGCGATCTGCGCCGTCAGGGATTGGCGCTGCTGATTTTGCAGGAGCTTGAACGGCGTGCGTTGCGTGCCGGTTATCAGCGCGTGTTCCTGACCACCGGATTTCGCCAGCCGGAAGCCGTTCAGCTGTATATCGGCCACGGTTATCAGCCGCAGTTTGCGCTACTCGAAGATATGGAAATCTACAGTCAGCCACCTCATGACGGACGTTTACGCTTCCTCAAGGTGATCGATGTGCACAGCGTGGCGCAGGCCAGCTAAGGAGTTGAGATGAGTCAGGAAAAACATTTAACCGTGGTGCCCGCACGCTATCCAGGAAGGATCATCGGGGCGATTGTCGCACTGTTTATTCTCGCCAGCGTGATTGATTCGGTGGCCTTTAATCCTCGTTGGGAATGGCGTGTGTTTGCCCGCTGGTTCTTTGATCCGGTGATTCTCACAGGGCTGGGGCAAACGCTGTTACTGACGTTGTTTGGCACGGTGCTGAGTTTGATTTTTGGTGGCCTGCTGGCGCTGGCGCGGCTCTCTTCATCATGGTTATTGAGCACGCTGGCGTTTGGTTACATCTGGCTATTTCGCTCGCTGCCGCTGATTGTGGTGCTGATTATTCTCTATAACTTCTCCTACCTGTACGACACGCTGTCGCTCGGCGTACCTTTCACGGCACTGTCGTGGGGCCATTTCCAGACCATCAATGTGCTGGGGCAGTTCCCGGCAGCGGTGATTGGATTGACGCTGGTGCAGAGCGCCTACAGTGCGGAGATTATTCGCGGCGGATTTTTGGGTGTCGATCACGGTCAGTTTGAGGCAGCGTCGGCGCTGGGATTGTCCTCGTCCCGTCGTACCTTCCGCATCATTCTGCCGCAGGCATTGCGCGCCATTATTCCCACCACCTTTAACGAAATCATCAGCCTCGCCAAAGGGACTTCCATGGTGTACGTGCTGGCGATGCCGGAACTGTTTTATACCATCCAGATGATCTACAACCGCACGCAACAGGTGATCCCGCTGTTAATGGTGGGTGCGGCCTGGTATCTGATTATCACCACCGTATTGTCACTGCTGCAGCACAGCGTTGAACGTTGGCTGGCCCGCAGCGTGACGCGTGAACCGCAACCGTCGCGCTGGCGTCAATGGCGCAATCGCTCTGCTACCGCCAATGAGGAGCTTTCTCATGTCCGAAGCCATTGATTATCGCAATCTGCACACTACCGGTGCCATCAGCATTACCGGCGTCAGTAAGTCATTTGGTAAACACAAAGCGCTGGATGACGTCTCGCTGGAGCTGGAGCCCGGCTCGGTGACGGTGATTCTTGGCCCGTCAGGATCAGGGAAATCCACGCTACTGCGCACCATTAATCATCTGGAACGCGTGGATGAAGGGTTTATTCAAATCGACGGCGATTACATCGGTTATCAACGGCGTGGTGACAAGTTGTATGAGTTGAAAGAGAAGGCGATTTTGCGCCAGCGCATCAACGTCGGTTACGTGTTTCAGAACTTCAATTTATTTCCCCATCTGACGGTTTTAGACAACTTGATTGAAGCACCGATTGCCCATCGTCAATTGTCACGACGCGAGGCGATTGAAAGGGCGGGAGAATTGCTGGATATCGTGGGATTGCGCCATAAAGCTGATGCCTGGCCGCGCCATCTGTCAGGTGGCCAGCAGCAGCGCATCGCGATTGCACGTGCGTTGATGCTGAATCCACGCGTGATGCTGTTTGATGAACCGACCTCGGCGCTCGATCCTGAGTTGGTGGGTGAGGTGCTGGACGTGATTAAGAAGCTGGCACGCTCCGGCACCACCCTTGTGATTGTCACGCACGAGATTGGTTTTGCGCGCGAAGTGGCGGATCAGGTGGTGTTTATGGTTGATGGCCGTATCGTCGAACAAGGCAGTACGCACCAGGTGTTGAACCAACCGCGTCATGAGCGTACGAAACGATTTTTGGCGCGGGTGCTGTAATGGAGAGAGTGATAGTCAGTGCGCTGGCCGCATGGTTGTTAAGCTCGCCACTGTGTGCCGCAGCAACGCTGGATGCAAAAAACAACGAAACGCCAATCCACATTCCGGCTAACCCGCAAGCCATCGCCAAAATTCCGGCTGGATTTCATTTTGTGACGCCGGGATATTTGACGGTCGCCACTTCCGCATCCAATTCCCCGCCAATAGGCTTGTGGGCATCAGACAATAAAACGCTGATTGGTAGCGACCCTGATTTCGCCCGGCTGCTGGCCGACAGTTTGGGGTTGAAACTCAAGCTGGTGCCTGCCGCCTGGGAAGACTGGCCATTGGGCCTCACCGCCGGACGTTATGATGTGGCGATGTTTAATATCGCGGTGACGGAAGAACGGAAACAGAAGTTCGATTTCGCGACTTACCGCGCGGATAACCATGCGTTCGCCGTGAAAACGGACAGTGCAATCACGGCGATCAAAGGGCGCGAGGACGTGGCGGGTAAACGCATCATTGTCGGTTCCGGTACCAACCAGGAGAAAATTTTGCTGAGTTGGGATGCGAAAAACCGTGCACAGGGGTTGGCTCCGGTTCAGCCGATATATCTCAATGATGATGCCTCAGCGACGCTGGCGTTGCTCTCCGGGCGCGCCGATGCTTCATTTGGCCCACAAGCCATGGCGGCATGGAAAGTGGCGTCACGCGGTCAAACCAAAATCGTCGGTCACGGTCCGTTCCGCGCCTGGGTGGCAGTGACGACTAAAAAAGGTAATGGGCTGGATGTGGCATTACAGCAGGCGATCAATGGAGCGATAACCAGCGGACAGTACCAACAAGTGCTGGCACGCTGGGGAGAACAGGAGGAGGGCGTGGAGGCGTCACAGGTCAATCCGCCTGGGATTGTTTATCAATAATTTTTTTGTAAATGCCTGATATCCGTGATATCGCCGAAGTGATACTTTAATCCTGTACATAATGGCGGCTCAGCTGCCGCCATTGCAAAAGTCTCTTAAGTGGTGGCTTTACGGATCCAAAGCGCAGCCTCTCCCGCAGGGAGTGGACGGGCAAAGTGATACCCCTGAAACAGATTACACCCTTTGTCGCGCAGGTAGTCGAAATACTCTTCGCTTTCGATCCCTTCAGCCAGAACGTTCAATCCCATTTCACGCGCCAGTTCAATGGTTTTATGTACCACAATCCCGGCAGATTCGTTGTCAAAAATATGCATGATAAGCGATTTGTCGATCTTGATATCATCAATCGCGAAATCACTGAGCGATTTAAGCGATGAGTAGCCCACACCAAAATCATCAATTGCCCACTTAATGCCCAAATGACTAAAGTGCGAAATCACCGAACCAATGCGTTTCTGATCATAAATAAAAGTGGTTTCCGTGATTTCAAATTTTAATCTTTCCGGACTGATTCTGTGGTGCGAAAGTGTTAACAGTGTGTCCTGAGTAAAATCACGATGCATCAATTGTAATGGGCTTATATTAATGGAGAACATCAAATTGCTAATATTGTGAACACGTTGCCAATCCGACATCTGCTGCAGTGCGCGTTCCATCACCCATCTTCCAATCTCGATGATCAATCCGCTTTTCTCTGCGATGGGGATAAAGACCTCAGGTGAAATAAAACCTTTCACAGGGTGCTTCCAGCGCAGTAACGCCTCGAAGCCAACCAGTGTTTTATCAACATCAACCTGTGGCTGGTAGTATAGTTCAAGCTCATTGTTTTCAATGGCGCTTGAGAGTTCGCGTTTAATCAAATCGGTTTCAGAATAATCACCGCAGCAAGTAAAGGCGGTAAGCAGCAATGCGACGATGGGGACACCACAATTCACAAGATAAAAGCCTTTTTCTTTTGGAATATTCAATTGAAAAGCGTTATCGTGCCACGTCAATCCCGTCATGATGAAAAATAGATAAATAACCAGGCAAATTATCGGAAAGATTTTACTGAGATAATTGTTCTGCTGGCGTAACACTAAAGCAGAACCAATCGTTAAAGCAATTAAATAATTATATTCTGAATGTTTCCCAGTTGCGTGATAATTATCGATTAATAGCAACGCGATGATGACGATAAGCAATGCGTGTACAATGATATACAAATTACGCCTTAACCCAGAACAAAAGGCTGCACTAGTAATATATACACCCAAAGCTGTACTCATGCTGTACAAGCAAGTGACATCATAATGACCATTTAAAAAATTTAATAATCCCATCCAGAGCCCGGCAATAATACTGGATGTCCCTGCAATAAGTAAGGTTAAGCGGAGTTTCTTTTCCAGACTATCACCTTTAAACAGGAAAGGGAGGTTGCGAACCATACAATATTTAGAATTGAAATAAGAGATCATGAGCTATTCTCAATTTTTATGTCATCATGGTTTAAAAGTTGATTAGGGTATTTGAGGCAGAACGAACAGATTGTTTCGTTGATTTCCCCATTAATCCTTAACTCCGTTGGTGTCTGGCGTGGCATCTATTAAGGCATTCTTATCAGGTGATTATGATAGCTTGGGATATCCCGTCATGAGTCGATTTCATGTTTCAGGCCGGTTGTAGTCAACGTCGTCAACTGAGCCAAAGCATTTTCTGAACATTAACATTGTTCCTATCCAGGGACAAATCTGCACGTTAGAATGAAACGTGAGCGCCGCTTAAGTTCATCCTGATATTAAGGCGCAATCACCTGAGCTGGACAACCTTCAGCTTGACAATCATTTATGGTCACACCCCATTAAAATAACGGGTTGCAATGAAAATTCGTTTCCTATCTGCAAATGAACTCAAGCTGGCTGAAGTGCGCACCATCCTGGAGCCGGTCGGCGTCGAAGTCATTCCCATTGCCCGCCGCATCGAAGAGATACAAACAGAAAATGAAGTTGAACTGGTACGTGACAAACTCACCAAAGCCTTTTCCATCATTGGGCGTCCACTGTTTGTTGAGCACACCGGCCTGTATCTGGATGGGCTGAATGGATTGCCTGCCGGATTGACGCGCATTTTCTGGAGCCGACTGAACGCTGAGCGCTTCACCAAACTGGTCAGCGGGCTGGACACCCCAAGCGTCACCGCCAAAACCGTGCTGGGCTATTGCGATGGCCGTAAAATGTACCAGTTTGAGGGTGAACTGCGCGGCACCATCGCACCGGCACCGGCAGGACCGCGCGAGTTTCAGTGGGACTGCGTATTCATTCCAGAAGGCCATTCGCAGACCTTCGCCGAAATGGGTGAATTCAAAAACGAAATATCCATGCGCCGCCTGGCACTGGATCGTTTCGCCACCTTTCTAAAAACATCACGGGGACTGGCATGAAACCGGAACTCAAACGCGCCTACGATGCAGGCAAACTGATCCTGTTTGCGGGCGCGGGTATTTCACGCAATCTGGGTTTGCCGGAGTGGCATGAGCTGATTGCGCATCTGGCCAAAGAACTGGGTTACGATCCGAAGATCTTTAATACTTATGGCACACATCTTTCGCTGGCGGAGTACTACAAGCAGCGCAAAGGTTCGCTCGGTCCGTTACGCAGCTGGATGGATCGTGAGTGGCATCGCCCGGATATTGACGTACGCAGCTCTGAAATTCACACCATGATCACCCAAGGTAACTTCTCACGCATCTATACCACCAATTACGATCGCTGGCTGGAGATGGCGCACGAAGCTCACAATGTGCCGTACAGCAAAGTGGCGAATGCGGCGGATTTGGTGTCATTGACCGAAGACAAGCGTCATATCATTAAACTTCATGGTGATTTTGACGATGATACGTCCATTGTGCTGGATGAGAGCAGCTACTTCGAACGCCTCTATTTCGATTCGCCGCTGGATATCAAACTGACGCATGACGTGATGGGCAACTCGGTGTTGTTTGTCGGGTACAGCATCAGTGACTTTAACATTCGTCTGTTATTCTACCGGCTGACCAAGATGTGGGGCCGCACGGGATTGGCTACCGCGCGCCCCAAATCCTACTTGTTCACCAACCGCAATAATCCGGTGGCCAAAGAGGTGCTGGGGCAGTGGGGCATCGAAATGATCGTTTCAGAAGAGGACGATCCGCGCAAAGCGCTGGCAACGTTTCTGGAAGAATTACTGGCTTAATGAGCAGAAAATGTTTGCTCAAAAAAGTTTGCTTAGAATATACTGTATATAAATACAGTTAACCGAGGTGCATCATGGCAGTCGAAACCAAATATGTTGTTGTCAGAAAGGGTGAAGAAAAAATGACGTTTGCCAATAAAAAAGACGCGGATGCCTGGGACAAAATGCTCGATATGGCGGACGCCTTCACCGACTGGCTGCAGCAGCATCAGCCTGAGCTGGGTGAAGCACAGGCTGAAGCGTTAGGCATGTTACTGGCTGAGCAGAAGGATGCGGTGCAGCATATCCTGCGTACCAGCAAATTACCGGATGCGGTAAAAGAAGATGCGACAGCCGAAGTCGAGACTGAGGCTTCTGTCGAATCTGAACCCTCTGCGGAATCTGAAGCTTCTGCCGAAGCAGACACCGGTAAACCCGAAAAGAAAGTGCGCGCGGTTAAAGCTGCCTGATACTTTGCTGAGAGCTGAGAGCTGAGAGCTGAGAGCTGAGAGCTGAGAGCTGAGAGCTGAGAGCTGAG
>NZ_DAMDQC010000152.1:7345-10209 GCF_032082325.1 Pantoea sp. CTOTU50773
AGCTGGGAGCGGCGAGAAGGTCGCTCCTGTTGCCTCACTACACTCTACAGCTTGATCTGATAACGCGTACTACGCCCACCGCCCGGTAATTTCTCCAGACAACCTTTCTCCAGTAATTCCGTCAAATGGCGCGTCGCCGTGGCTTTACTGACCTTTGCCACTTTTTGATATTGGCTGGCGCTGATGCCGTTTTCAAACCCTTGTTCTCCGCCATCGAGCAAGCGATTCAATACGCGATTTTGTTCAGCGTTCAATTGGGCATTGTGATGGATCAGCCAGAATTTCGCCTTGTTCTGTATCCGCGTGACCGATGCCAGCGCCTCTTCCAGGCTGTCATTAAGCACATCGAGGAACCACAGCATCCAGGCAGTGATGTCCAAATCACCACGCTGTGTCTCTTGCAAAATCCGATAATAATCCGTGCGCCGGGTCAGAATCGATGACGACATGGCATATAACCGGATGCTTTGGCTATCTGCTTGTGCCAGCGCCAAATCTGTCAGCGCACGCGTAATACGGCCGTTGCCATCATCAAAGGGATGTAGCGTGACAAACCACAGATGACAGATGGCGGCGCGCAGCAGCGGATCGAGTTGAACCTCGTTATGGCTGTGATTAAACCAGCGAATAAACTCATCAAGCTGCTGTTCAAGCCCGTCGCGCGGTGGTGCTTCAAAATGCACGGTTGGGCGATCGATACGCCCGGATACCACTTGCATCGGCTCCTCACCGCGCAAACCACCCACGTTCAGACGCTTAATCGTCCATTCACTCGCCGGGAAAAGCCACTGATGCCACTGGCATAACCGCTCAAACGTGAGTGGCGTATCGCGCTGGGTGATGGCATCCATCATCATGGTGGCCAGTCCTTCGGATCGTTCGGAGACGGGATAGGGCTGCTCCAGCGAGACACCTAATCGCCGCGCAAGGGAAGATCTGACCGATTCGGCGTTAACACGCTCATCTTCAATGGCGGAGGAAGACAGGATATTGGTAAGCAACGTATTGAGAGTTTGCGTATCTGTGTTATCGGATATGCTTGCCCGGCCCAGCAAAATACCGCGCTGCTGCTGGAGATAGCGCAATCGTGGCAGGAGTTTTTCCTCTTGCCAGTGAAAATTTGGCCACTCAGGTTGCTGCCATATCCACATAATTTGCCTCATCTCATTTGCCTATGAGCCAAAAGGGGATGCTATTAGGCTCATGCTTTGAGCCATAAAAGAGATTATTCGGCTCGGTTGTTGAGCTGAATGATACGATTTAATCGGCTCAAACGCCAGTGAACATGCGAATTTGAGCCCTATGAGAAGGCTATATGTGTGGCGATTTCAGGCTGAAATTTTCGCGGCAGTGGAAAAGGAGTTAAGTGCCTGATGGCGGCCTGAGCGCCGCCATCAGTGAGAATGAAGTAACTTTGGTTGTAGCAATGATGGAGAGCGAATCAATGGGTGAAAAGTGAAAATGTTCCAGAGTAGTAACTCACCATCCACGCCACATACACCAGCCATACCAATAGCAATCCTGTTAAGCCTAATTTACCTGTCATGATGCATTCCTCTTGTTATTTGGCGTCATGCGCCCTGTAAGGAATAAGCTGACAGGATGGTGAGATAGCGATCTTGCGCCAGATCAAAAACAGCAGGATTTTGTCGCGGAAATACGCAGACAAAAATTGTTCGGGATAGGATATGGGTGTTTGCCCCTGCCTCAACCAGCCTTATTCGCTATTTACAACGATATGCCGAACTACAACATTCTGGTGCCGCGTGCGAAAGCCGATGCGATGGGCTGGAAACCCCGCGATGAAATCCCGTATAACCCACACGATACCGGTCATGCGGAAGGGGCAGGCGATCCACAAATCGGCGTGCCTTACGCGGTGAACGTGAATGCGGGTTGGCGCTTGCCGTACACCGGCATGCTGTGTAAAGAGCCGCCATATGGTGGCATCCGCGCCATTGACCTGCGTGATGGCCGCACTATCTGGGATCGTCCACTGGGCACCGCACGTCGCAATGGCCCGTTTGGTCTGCCAACCGGATTGCCAATTAACATTGGTACGCCGAATAATGGCGGCTCTGTGGTGACATCCAGCGGCCTGATCTTTGTCGCGGCAGTCACCGATGACTTAATCCGCGCCATCGACATGAAAACCGGTAAGGAAGTGTGGAGCACGGAACTGCCTGCAGGAGGCCAGGCCAACCCCATGATCTACACGCAAAATGGACGTGAGTATCTGGTGATTGTCGCGGCAGGGCATCACTTTATGGAGACGCCGGTGGGCGATTATGTGCTGGCATACGCGCTGCCTGAACAGAAATAACCACCATTGAAAACGGGATTAGGCTGCGGCCTAATCCCGTCATAAACACATTGTCATCACATCCCTTTGGTCATCACGCCCTCAGGGGTTCACCTCTTCCAGGCGGCGATTCAGCGTGCGTGGACCAAATACACCAATGGTAAACACCACAATCGCCATCGCGCCGGAAATCACGGCAAACACTGAACTGACCCCCATCTCACTCAGCACCCAGGCAATGGTAAAACCTGACAACATGCCGCTGATACGACTCACCGAATAGACCAATCCAATCGCTTTAGCGCGGAAACGCGTCGGGAACAGTTCGGCCTGATAGGCTCGGTAGGAGAAGGTCATACAGGTGCTAGCCAGTGACAATAGCAGTCCCAACGTCACCAGCATCACCGGTTGCGACTGCCAGGAAAACACCGTGCCGACGAGGGCAATGGCCAGCGCGGAACCACTCACCAGCCACTTACGCTCAATGCGATCGGCAAAGGTCATTGCCACCAGCGGCCCCAACGGGCTGGCAAAAGCAATCAGGAAGGAATAGAGCAAGCTG
>NZ_DAMDQC010000153.1:0-2207 GCF_032082325.1 Pantoea sp. CTOTU50773
CGATGATGTAATCACCGGTATCAACGTGCGGAGTGTATTCCGCTTTGTGCTTACCACGCAGACGGCGCGCCAGTTCAGTCGCCAGGCGACCCAAGGTTTTGCCCGTTGCGTCAACAACATACCAGTCACGCTGTACGGTTTCTGGTTTAGCTGTAAAAGTTTTCATTGAAAAGCTTACCCAAATAAAAAGTTACACGTTGGTGAAATCCCAAACGCTAAGTAAACGATTGAGGCTCACACGACCATTTTGCCCAGCAAGCCACCCCTTCAAGTGAGTTACCGGATCACATCGAGTTCTTGGGAAAGAAAACCGATGCTGTAACGTGGGGTCGCAAGATTATAGAGAAGTCGAACTCAAAGATCGAACCTTTTTGCATCGAAATCCTGCGATTTTTGCCCACGCCATCAGGGCAGATGCGGCAGACGCAAATACTCTTCGCTTTGCATCTCCTGCAAGCGCGACAAGCAGCGTTGATACTCAAACTTCAGGCGCGTGCCCTGATAAATTTCAAACAGTGAGGTTTCGGCCGCCACCACCAGTTTCACGTGGCGTTCGTAGAATTCATCGACCAGCGCCAGGAAGCGGCGTGCCTGATCTTCGGTCTTGTAAATCATCACCGGCACATCATACAGCAATACGCTGTGGAAGCGGCGTGATAGCTCGATGTAGTCATGCTGGCTACGTCCCTCGCCACACAGCGCGAGGAAATCAATCGCCAGCACGCCTTCATGAACGCCCAGCGTTGGCATCTGACGGTGGTTAATTTCCAGTACCGGCGCCTCTTCACGCGGCTTGCCGGACAAGGCGCGGAACATGCGCTCCATTTCAGCATGCGTGGCATCGTTAAGCGGGAAATTCCACAGATGCGCGGATGTCAGTGTACGCAAGCGATAGTCGATACCCGCATCCACGTTCATCACATCACAATGACGTTTGATCTGCTCAATTGCGGGCAGAAAACGCGGGCGCTGCAGGCCATTGCGATAGAGATCGTCAGGCGGAATATTGGACGTCGCCACCAGCGCAATGCCGCGATCGAACAGTGCTTCCATCAGCGTGCCCAACAGCATGGCATCGGTAATATCAGACACAAAGAATTCGTCGAAGCAGAGAATATCGGTTTCTGCTTTAAAGCGGTCGGCCACAATCAGCAGCGGATCGCTATGGCCTTGTAACTGGGTCAGTTCTTCATGGACGCGCAGCATAAAACGATGAAAATGCAGGCGGAGTTTGCGATCGCCAGGAATAGACTGAAAAAATAAATCCATCACCCAGGTTTTACCGCGACCCACGCCGCCCCACATATACAGCCCGCGCACCGGCGCTTCGTTGCTGCTTTTCTCTTTGGACATCAGCTTCGACAGGCGGCCAAATAGCCCTTTAGGGGCGGGTTCAGGCGCGGGCTTACGGGCAATCAATCCTTGCTGGATCGCATCCAGGCGGGTAATGGCTTCGCGTTGTACATCATCTGGACGAAACTCGCCCTGTGATAGCGCCTGCTCATAGCGGGCAAGCGGAGATGAGGTTTGCATGGTTCTCTCAGAATCCCTGAAAAAGTCCGATTCACGGGTCGGTTGGCGAAAATTAGGCCGCACTACACTAAGCGATGCAGCCCGAGAGTTCCACTTCCATAAGATTATTGGGTATAGTGGCTGCTATTGAAGTGGAAACAGAAGCAATGCCCTACGAAGCAACGGAAATTACACGGGAGTCATTATGACCTGGGAATACGGGCTGATTGGTTTAGTGATTGGCATTATTGTCGGCGCAGTTGTCATGCGTTTTGGCAACAAGAAGCTGCGTGAGCAGCGTAGCATGCAGTACGAACTGGAAAAATCGAAGGCTGAGCTGGCAGATTATCGCGAAGAGCTCACCAACCACTTTGCGCGCAGCGCAGAATTGCTAGACAACATGGCACATGATTATCGCCAGCTGTATCAGCATATGGCAAAGGGTTCGAATGACCTGCTGCCAAATCTGCCGGGCGAAAAAAATCCGTTTGCTTATCAGCTGACGGAAGCCGAAGCGGATAACGATCAGGCACCGGTGCAGATGCCGCGTGATTACTCTGATGGCGCATCCGGTTTGCTGCGCGGCAGCGACCGTACACCGCGTAAATAATCCTTTTGGGGCACAGCTTAGCTGTGCCCTTTTTGTTTTTCGAACACTTACGCCAAACTACTGTCACACTTTCTATCCCCTTTCT
>NZ_DAMDQC010000153.1:2217-10205 GCF_032082325.1 Pantoea sp. CTOTU50773
CCCGCATTTTTGCGAACCCAGACCCTGAATCAGCCGTCACATACGTTTACTCCCCACTTTTCGCAGCGAGAGCGTTGTAGCAATGAAAAAACAAGCACGACTGTTAAGCGCATTAGCCTTGAGTATTGGGATGAGTCTGGCGGCAACGCCTGGCGCGATGGCGACGCTGCCCGCACAGGTGCAGGGACAAGCACTGCCGAGTCTGGCACCCATGCTGGAAAAAGTTCTGCCCGCGGTCGTTAGCGTGCATGTTGAAGGCACCGACAGCGGCCAGCAGGCACAGGATATTCCTGAACCGCTGAAGCGCTTCTTTGGCCAGGCACCGGGACAATCCCAGCCACAGCCGTTTGAGGGCCTTGGTTCAGGTGTCATCATTGATGCGGCTAAAGGTTACATTCTCACCAACAATCACGTGGTCAACGGTGCCGATAAAATCAGCGTCCAGCTCAGCGATGGCAATGAATATGATGCCAAGCTGATTGGCCATGATGAGCAAACCGATATCGCGCTGATCCAGGTTGAAGGCGCTAAAAATCTGACGCAGGTGAAAATCGCCGACTCCGACTCCCTGAAAGTGGGCGATTTTGCTGTGGCTATCGGTAACCCCTTCGGTCTTGGCCAAACGGCCACCTCCGGCATTATTTCGGCGTTGGGCCGCAGCGGGTTGAACCTTGAAGGACTGGAAAACTTCATCCAGACCGATGCGGCGATTAACCGGGGGAACTCCGGCGGTGCGCTGGTGAACCTGAATGGCGAGTTGATTGGTATCAACACCGCGATTCTTGCCTCCAGCGGCGGCAACATTGGTATCGGCTTCGCGATTCCCAGCAATATGGCGATGAACCTCGCGCAGCAGCTGATTCAGTCTGGTGAAGTGAAGCGTGGTCAGTTGGGCATTAAAGGCACCGAAATGACGCCTGACATCGCCAAAGCCTTTAACGTTGACGCTCAGCGTGGTGCCTTTGTTTCTGAAGTGCTGCCTAACTCGGCGGCGCAGAAAGCGGGCATTAAAGCGGGTGACATCATCACCTCCATCAATGACAAAGCGATCACCAGCTTTGCCGAGTTGCGCGTAAAAGTGGGCACCACCCCACCGGGTCAGCAGGTGAAAATTGGTCTGCTGCGTGAAGGCAAACCGGTGACGGTGACGGTGACGCTGGAACAGAGCGCGCAAACCACCGCCAGCGCCCAGCTGATGTCACCGGCGTTACAAGGTGCCACCTTGAGCGATGGTGCCTCTAAAGCCGGCGATAAAGGCGTGAAAGTGGATGCCATCGAAAAAGGCACGCCAGCTGAGCAGGCAGGTTTGCAGAAAGATGATGTGATTGTCGGTGTGAACCGCGATCGCGTGACCTCGCTGGCTGAAATGCGTAAAGCGCTGGAAAGTAAACCCGCGATCCTGGCACTGAACGTGGTGCGTGGCGACGAAAGCATTTACTTACTTATGCGATAATCCTCGCAACAGGCGGACAAGCAGGTGTTTGTCCGCCTTTCTCATGTTATTCTGCCCAGCGATCCCACCTTTCCTGAAATAACACCATGTTTCTTAAACTTTTGCGTTCTGTGGTGATGGGCCTGATCGTAGCGGGTTTGCTGCTGGTAGCGATCCCTGCGCTGCGTATGAGCAGCAACGTCACCTTTGATCATGACAACAGTGATGATGAATCCCCCGTGAGCTTCAATCAGGGGGTGCGCCGCGCTGTGCCTGCGGTGGTCAACGTCTACAACCGCAGTGCCCATGGCAACAATAATCGCGGTATCACCACGCTGGGTTCTGGCGTGATCATGAACGTGAAAGGCTACATTCTCACGAACAAGCATGTCATTAATAACGCCGACCAGATCATTGTGGCGTTGCAGGATGGTCGTTTCTTTGAAGCCACCTTAGTGGGTTCAGATGCGATGACCGATTTAGCGGTGCTGAAAATCAGCGCCACTAACCTGCCGGTGATTCCGATTAACGCTAACCGTATCGCACATATCGGCGATGTGGTGATGGCGATTGGTAACCCCTACAACCTCGGGCAGACCGTCACTCAGGGCATTATCAGTGCCACCGGGCGCGTGGGCTTGAGCTCATCGGGTCGTCAAAATTTCCTGCAGACCGATGCATCCATCAATCAGGGCAACTCAGGCGGTGCGCTGATTAACTCGCTCGGCGAACTAATGGGCATTAACACCCTGACATTTGATAAAAGCAATGATGGCGAAACGCCGGAAGGGATTGGCTTTGCGATTCCAACCGCGTTAGCAACCAAGATCATGGATAAATTGATTCGTGACGGTCGGGTCATTCGTGGCTATATCGGCATCACCGGACGTGAGCTGCCGCCGCTACACGGTCAGGGCAGCAGTCTGGATCGTGCACAGGGTATTATCGTCAGTGAGGTTACGCCAGGCGGGCCAGCCGATCGGGCAGGCATTCAAGCCAATGATGTGCTTTTACAGGTGAACGGCAAACCGGCGCTGTCGGCGCAGGAAACCATGGATCAGGTCGCCGAGATTCGTCCAGGATCGGTGATTCAGGTGCAGGTTCTGCGTAACGAACAAAAGATGATGCTGCCAGTCACTATTCAGGAGTTCCCCGAAGCGCCAGCCGCACCCACGACGCAGCAGTAACCCTTGAATGAACAACGGCGCAATACATGCGCCGTTGTTGTCTGAGACATCCTGCCCGAGCATAAATGATCAGCTGCGGTCCACCGGGAAGGCAATCACGTCGCTTAATGCATTGGCTTTCAACGCCAGCATAATCAAACGATCCACACCCAACGCCACACCTGAACAAGCAGGCATGCCATGTGCCAGCGCATCCAGCAGGTTGGTATCAATCGGGTGCTGCGGTAAACCACGCGCTGCACGGCGACGATTATCCTGCTCAAAGCGCTGACGCTGTTCGCGGCTATCGGTCAATTCGCGGAAGCCGTTAGCCAACTCCACGCCTTTGTAATACACCTCGAAACGCTCCGCGACGCGATGATCCTCAGTGCTGATTTCGGCCAATGCCGCCTGACTGGCCGGGAAGTGATACACGAAGCACGGTTTCTCGTTACCAATCTTCGGCTCAACACCCAGCATAAACAGCAGCTGCAACAAGGTATCGCGGTCTTCTTCACGATTCGCCAGTTCACCCTCACCCAACTTCGTCGCGGCTTCACGCAGCTGCGTTTTATCTGCTGACAAAGGATCAAGTTCCAGATGGCGAATAAATGCCTGCTGATACGATAAAGATTCGGCGCTATCGCACTCCAGCACCTGCTGCATCAGATCGTCGACTTCATTCATCAGGCGATACATATCGTAGTGAGGACGATACCACTCCAGCATGGTGAACTCAGGATTATGGTGGCGCCCTGCTTCTTCGTTACGGAAGCAACGTCCCATCTGATAGATTGGGCCACTGCCCGCCGCCAGCAGACGCTTCATATGATATTCCGGGCTGGTCATCAGCCACAGATCGCGCCCTTCCGCTGCACCTGGACCCACAAAGCGCGTCTGGAACGGCACCAGATGGATATCCGTGATGGTCGCCTGGCTCATCGCCGGGGTATCGACCTCCAGCACGCCGCGATCGGCAAAGAAACGACGAATCTCCGCCAAAATAGCGGCGCGTTTCAACAAATTGGCAATGGGTGCGCTCGGCTGCCAGCTTGGCGTTTCGCTCATGTTGGTGACTCCTTATACAGATAAGGGGGAGAAGTCTACCCGTATTGGCTACGGCAAACAACGGCGTGACGGGATCGAAGGCGTTAGCGGTGCTTTTTCAGACAAAGAAAGAGGGAATCAGGGAATCCGGTACGAAATCGGGTTTCGCACCGGTTTGGATCACTGTGCGCTACGCTGAATCGCTTTGCCACCGGCCTGAACGTCCTCGCCAACACCACGGGTGGTGTTGCAGGCGGTCAACACAGAGGAAAGCACCAGAACAGAAAGAATCGCGACAATACTTTTCTTTAACATAGCCATATCCTTGTTGGTTGCAGTAAAAGTACAGCCATTCAAGCATAGACCTTATACACAATCTTGCTGGCTAAGCCGCTGAGAAAAGGCGGCGCCCTCGCAATTTATTTATCAGCTGCGCGTGAAATGGCACCGCCCAAATGGGAGACGTCTTCACCAAAGCCGTGGAAAGTGTTGCAGGCACTTAAAGCAGAAGAGACCAGCAACGCAAAAACAGCCAATTTCGCCATCTTTTTCATTATTCTGAACTCATAGAGAAAAAAGGCGCATCGAGTGATGCGCCTGATTTGGCAATTATTTTACGCGAGAAACGTATTCGCCAGAGCGGGTGTCAACTTTAACCACTTCGCCAATCTGGACGAACAGTGGAACTTTGATCACTGCGCCAGTAGACAGGGTCGCTGGCTTGCCGCCGGTACCGGCAGTATCACCTTTCAGACCTGGATCTGTTTCGATGACTTCTGCTTCGATGAAGTTCGGTGGCTGAACAGCGATCGCTTTATCGTTCCACAGGGTAACGATACAATCCGCATTGTCCTGCAACCATTTGGTCACGTCATCCAGCACTTTAGATTCGATCTGATACTGCTCGAAAGACTCAGGGTGCATGAAGTAGTAGAAGTCGCCGTCGTTGTAAGAGTACTGCAGCGTCATATCACGAACGTCTGCGCCTTCGGCAGAGTCGGTAGATTTGAAGGTCTTCTCAACGCGAGAACCGGTCAGCAGACGACGCATTTTAACGCGTGCAAATGCCTGGCCTTTACCCGGTTTAACGAACTCACTGGCTTCGATGGCATATGGCTCGCCTTCGAACATGATTTTAAGACCGGGACGGAAATCGTTGCTAAGATAAGTCGCCATAAAGGCCCTCTGTAAATATTGAACTGGTAATAGCCAAAAAAATGGCAAACATTGTAACCCTAAATCCCCCCATCAGAGAAGATTGGTTGCAGCAACTTGCTGATGTTGTCACCGATCCTACTGAATTACTGCGACTTTTATCTCTCGAACAGCATGCGGATTTGGCCGCAGGCAACGATGCGCGCAAGCTTTTTGCGCTGCGCGTGCCGCGTGCCTTCATTCAACGCATGACGCCGGGCAATGCGCACGACCCCCTTTTGCTGCAGGTATTAACCAGCCGTCAGGAATTTGTCGATGCGCCAGGTTACAGCACTGACCCGCTGGATGAGCAAAGTAGCGTGGTGCCCGGTTTACTGCATAAGTACAGAAACCGTGCATTGCTGCTGGTGAAGGGCGGCTGTGCGGTTAACTGCCGCTACTGCTTCCGTCGCCATTTCCCCTATCAGGATAATCAGGGCAATAAGCGTAACTGGCAGGCGGCGATCGATTACATCGCTGAGCATCCAGAGCTGGATGAGATTATCTTCTCGGGTGGCGATCCGCTGATGGCTAAAGACCATGAGCTGGCGTGGCTGGTGGGCGCACTGGAGAAAATCCCCCATCTGAGGCGTCTGCGCATTCATAGCCGCCTCCCGGTGGTAATCCCGGCACGCATTACCGAAGGGTTATGCCAGATTCTGGCCGAGACACGCCTGCAAGTGCTGATGGTGAGCCACATCAACCACGCGCAAGAAATTGATGATGAACTGCGCTACGGCATGCAGATGCTGAAACGCGCGGGTGTCACCTTGCTTAATCAGAGCGTGCTGCTGCGCGGTATCAATGATGATGCACAAGCGCTGGCCAACCTGAGCAACGCGCTGTTTGATGCCGGTATTCTGCCCTATTACCTGCACGTGCTGGATAAAGTACAGGGCGCGGCGCATTTCTTTGTGCCGGATGAAGAAGCCCGTGCGCTAGTACGCCAGTTGTTAACCATGGTATCGGGTTATATGGTGCCGAAGCTGGCGCGCGAGATTGGTGGTGAGCCAAGTAAAACGCCGCTGGATTTGCAGTTACGCCAGGAATAAAAAAAGCCGCATCAGCGGCTTTTTTTACATCTCTTTCATGCCATTACGGGCACTTATACACCTGACCAGACATTTTGCTGTCAAGCGGTGCGAAAGCTGAAAGCAGGTTCTGCGTTGGGCTGGTTGCACCGTAAATCACGTTGCCACCCATCTCTGCCGCGCGGTTACGCAGGTCATTGGCTGCGCCACGCAAAGAACTGCCTTCACCGCCTGAACCGCTCAACCAGTTGCTCTGTGAGCCGGTGACATTGCCCAGCAGCTGACATTGGCTTCCAGGCTGTTGGTCAACGAAAGTGACACGCTGTCCGCCGGAACTCAGTTGATTGGAGCTGCTGCAGCCCGCCAGCAGTAAAGTCCCTACCGCCAGTCCGAGCAAGAGGTTAATCCGCATTGTAATCCCCATTTATTATCATCAGTGTCGGGCGGCAGCGTAGCAGAAAAGCGCACTTTTTTTCTGAACATTCATTGCCCTAAACCCGCAAAGCCGAAGTATTGCGCTCTTACTTATACCTTGTTCGCCACCAAAAGAAAAACCCCCGACCGTTTCCGATCGAGGGTTTTTCACATGACTTAAGCAGTCAGGGGCAAATTACATCATGCCGCCCATTCCGCCCATGCCACCCATGCCGCCAGCGCCACCTAAATCAGGAGCATCGCCTTTAGGCAGGTCAGTTACCATCGCTTCGGTGGTGATCATCAGGCCCGCAACAGAAGACGCGTACTGCAGCGCAGAACGGGTCACTTTGGTTGGGTCCAGGATACCGAAGTCGATCATGTTGCCGTATTCTTCAGTCTGAGCGTTGTAGCCGTAGTTGCCGTCGCCTGCTTTCACGTTGTTAGCAACAACAGATGGCTCTTCACCGGCGTTAGAAACGATCTGACGCAGTGGAGCTTCCATTGCGCGCAGCGCAACTTTGATACCCACGTTCTGATCTTCGTTCTGACCTTTCAGGCCAGAAGCAGCGATCTTGGCTGCAACGCGAACCAGTGCAACACCACCACCAGCAACCACGCCTTCTTCTACCGCAGCACGGGTAGCGTGCAGGGCATCTTCAACGCGTGCTTTCTTCTCTTTCATTTCAACTTCAGTGGCTGCACCCACTTTCAGAACGGCTACGCCGCCTGCCAGTTTCGCTACGCGCTCCTGCAGTTTTTCTTTGTCGTAATCAGAAGTTGCTTCTTCGATCTGCTGACGGATCTGAGTCACACGGCCAGAGATTGCACCCTGATCGCCCACACCATCGATGATGGTAGAAGTATCTTTGTTGATCACAACACGCTTAGCCTGACCCAGATCTTCCAGGGTCGCTTTTTCCAGCTCCATACCGATCTCTTCAGAGATGACGGTACCGCCAGTCAGGATTGCGATATCCTGCAGCATTGCTTTACGACGGTCGCCGAAGCCTGGTGCTTTAACCGCAGCCACTTTCACGATACCGCGCATGGTGTTAACCACCAGAGTTGCCAGTGCTTCGCCTTCAACATCTTCAGCGATGATCAGCAGTGGTTTACCGGCTTTCGCAACCGCTTCCAGTACTGGCAGCAGTTCACGGATGTTAGAGATCTTCTTGTCAGCCAACAGGATAAACGGTGCATCCAGTTCGATTGCGCCGGTTTCTGGCTTGTTGATGAAGTAAGGAGACAGGTAGCCACGGTCGAACTGCATACCTTCAACCACGTCCAGCTCGTCTTGCAGGCCGGTGCCTTCTTCAACGGTGATAACACCTTCTTTGCCCACTTTATCCATCGCTTTCGCGATCAGGGTACCGACTGACTCATCAGAGTTAGCAGAGATGGTACCTACCTGAGCAATGGCTTTAGTATCCTGGCAAGGAACAGACAGCGCTTTCAGCTCTTCAACGGCAGCAGCAACGGCTTTATCGATACCGCGCTTCAGGTCCATTGGGTTCATGCCAGCCGCAACGGCTTTCAGGCCTTCGTTCACGATAGACTGAGCCAGAACGGTTGCAGTGGTGGTGCCGTCGCCCGCAGCGTCGTTCGCTTTAGAGGCCACTTCTTTCACCATCTGTGCACCCATGTTCTCGAACTTGTCTTCCAGCTCGATTTCACGTGCAACAGAAACACCATCTTTGGTGA
>NZ_DAMDQC010000154.1:0-1075 GCF_032082325.1 Pantoea sp. CTOTU50773
CTTCATTCTGGCGCAGAACTCTGCACGGATGGGGTTCCCGGAGATCGCGTTCAATCTGTTCCCTGGCATGGGCGGCTATTCACTGGTGGCACGGCGTTCCGGCATGAAGCTGGCCGAAGAGCTGATCTGTGAAGGGGAATCACATAGCGCAGAGTGGTATGAGACGCGCGGTCTGGTAGATAAAGTCTTCCAGCCAGGCGATGCTTACCGTACTACGCGTACCTTTATCGATACGCTACGTCCGAAGCTGAATGGTGTGCGTGCCATGTTGAAAGCGCGCCAGCGCGTACTGCAACTCTCGCGAGCCGAGCTGATGGATATTACGGAAGATTGGGTGGATTACGCCTTTACACTGGAGCCTAAAGACATTGCTTACATGGAACGACTGGTGCAACTACAGAACCGTCATAGCGCATCCCTGCGCAAAGCCGGATAATCGAGAGCAGCGTTAAACGCGGGCAGGATGCTTAGCCAGCCAATGCCCGAGCTGTTCTGCGGGCATTGGTTTTGCATAAAGATAACCCTGACGCCCATCGACACCGTTGGTCATCACAAACTTCTCCTCAGCTTTGGTTTCAATCCCTTCCGCAATGACTTGCAGATCGAGGGTTTTGGCCACGGCGACAATGGCACGGACCAAAGATTGCGCCACCGGTTGTTTGTTGATGTTACGTACGAAACTTTGATCCAGTTTGATTGCATCAATGGGCACGCGAGCTAAATGGGAAAGCGAGGAATAACCTGTACCAAAGTCATCAAGATGAACCTGAGCCCACAGTTCATGGAACTGCTTCATAAGCGTGAGTGCACCGGCTTCGTTCTCAATCAGGCAGCTTTCGGTGAGCTCGATATCAATGGGACAATCCGTGAGGCCGGCTTCGCTCAGCGCCTGCTTTAAATCGGTATAGATACTTTGGTCAATCAATTGTTTAGCCGAAACATTAACGGCAACGCGCAGGTAAATTCCCTCGCTGCGCCACTGAATAATTTGTTGCAGAACGTTCAGCATCACCCAGCGGCCGAGCGGCACGATGAGGCCCGATTCTTCAGCATACGCGATAAAGTCGACAGGCGG
>NZ_DAMDQC010000154.1:1085-10157 GCF_032082325.1 Pantoea sp. CTOTU50773
AATTTGGGCTGGTAGTACACCACCAGATGCTCCAGCTCGAGCGCTTTACGCAGGTTGGTATCAAGCCAGAGATATTCGAAAACACGCTGATTCATCTCGTTAGCGAACACGCAGAATTTACCGCGCCCATTCTCTTTGGCGTGATACATCGCGGTATCGGCGTTGCGAATCAGACTTTCCCGATCCTCGCCGTGCAGCGGGGCCAGGGCGATACCAATCGAGCAGCCGCTGTAGACTTCGATCAAACCGACGCGGAAGGGTTGACGCAGGCGCTCAAGAATACGTGATGCCATGGCTTCCAGCGCAGCCTGGCTGGTATGTTCTGCCAGTACCACGAACTCATCCCCACCAAGACGGGCCAGCGTCTGATCTTTGCCCAGACAGCTGAGAATGGCGAGGGAGACCGCTTGCAGCAGTTGGTCGCCAAACATATGGCCGTAGGCGTCGTTCACCTTCTTAAAATTGTCCAGATCGAGATAAACCACGCCAGTTTGACTGCCATTGGCTAATTCCAGTGCCAGACTAATCTGTTGATGGATGGCATTGCGGTTCGGTAAACCGGTCACCGTATCAGTATTTGCGAGGACGCGTAAGCGTTCCTGAGCACGTCGCTCTTCTGTGATGTCGGTTCCAGAACAGATGAGGAAAATTTCATTTTTCCCACTACCACTGTGCACAAACTTATTACGAAACAGAAACAGTCGCTGGCCTTTTTTGGTTTTGATCCAGCGCTCTACTTCATAAGAGTTGCCATCGCGAAAGAAGCCCGAAATGTTGCGACGCGAAGCCTGCGCTTCCTGTTTGGTCATAAACAGCTGAAACACGTTGCGGCCGATCACTTCCTGCTCTTTGAGCCCGGTGTACTCTTCGCTTAAGCGGTTGAATCGCTGGATGTTGCCACGCTGATCGAGGATGACAATCACCGAATTTGCTTCGGAGACCACTTGTTCAGCGAAGGATAAACCCAGCGTTAAATCACGCGCTACGGAGGAGGTATCACCCCAGGCAGAAGAGGTGCCGGCCCATGTTGATTGGTTGACCTTGCGGCCGACAAAGTGCATAGGCACCGGCGCACCGCGCAGGGAGAGGGTCAGGTTGATACTGGAGGTGATCACCGTCATCGCACGCAGCAAACTGGCCTGCGCGGGGGTTAATGGAACCGCCAAATTGGTATTGGCATTCTCATCTTCGGCAAAATGCAAAGCATCGCTATCTGAAGTTAAACGCCAATGAGGGCTGGTTGTGCCAAACAGGGTGTATAGCAACGTTTGCCCTTGTTCATCGGTCATGGAAACTTCCTCCGGGGAAATGCTGAGCAGGCGGTATCTCATTATTTTAGCAACAGTATTCAACCTCCTGCGTTAGCACAAGATGCAAACCAAATATATTTTTGTTTTCACTAAAGAATGGCACGAAAAAGCCCCGAAAATCGGGGCTTAAAAATGTCAGCAAGGACACTTGCCGAGCTTGCCTGCCTGGCTGGGAAAACGGGCCTCAAGGCAGTAGCGATGAAAGGCTCGCTCATCCATCGGCGTTTGCCCGGGATGGTGCTCACGCATATGCTTCAGATAAGTTTGATAGTCGTGAACGCCAACCATTAAGCGAAAACTTTGCTTCAATCCCTGCCATATTTGTTGCCAGCGATTAAGAGTTTGCCCGGTGGCCTGGGGTGCGATCGGTAAGCAATGCTGAATGTGCCAGACACCAATCGGTTTTTTCCAGCGATGAATGGACTCAGACATTCCGCACCTCCTCACGCAGGGAGACTTCGGACTCATGGGTGGTAGGTACCTGACTGCCCAGGGCACGGCGAATAACAAAGAACGCTGCAATCAACATGGTGACGGCCACCAGCATAAAGAAGCCACACAGGGCCGCGTTAATTTGATTGCTAAACACGATGGTTTGCATGTCCGCCACGGTTTTCGCCGGGGCGATAATCACACCCTCATCAATCCCTTTACGGAACTTGTTGGCTTGTGCAAGGAAGCCAATGGAGGGCTTCTCGTGGAAAATCTTCTGCCAACCGGCGGTCATGGAGGTCACAAACAGCCAGGCGGTCGGTAAAATCGTCACCCACGCGTAACGCTGTTTCTTCATTTTGAACAGCACCACGGTGCAGAGAATCAACGCCATTGAGGCCAGCATCTGTTTGCCAATGCCAAACAGCGGCCACAGGGTATTGATGCCGCCCAGCGGATCGACCACGCCCTGGTAGACAAAGAAGCCCCATCCGGCTACGGCCACCGTGGTGCCCGCCATATTGCCCAGCCAGGAACGGTTGTTGGCCATGGAGGGCACCACGGTGCCAACCAAATCCTGCACCATAAAGCGACAGGCGCGGGTACCGGCATCGACCGCCGTCAGGATAAACAGCGCTTCAAACAGGATGGCGAAGTGATACCAGAACGCCATCATCACCCGGCTGTTGAATACCTCGGTGATGATGTGCGCCATCCCCACGGCGAAGGTTGGTGCGCCACCTGCCCGCGAGAGGACAGTACTTTCACCCACATCGCGCGCGATACCGCTCAGCATCTCCGGCGTCACGACAAAGCCCCAGCCGTTAATCACTTGCGAAGCGCTCTCAACGGTGGTACCGATCAGTGCTGCGGGTGAGTTCATCGCAAAATAGACGCCCGGATCGAGCACCGAGGCACATATCAGCGCCATGATCGCCACGAAGGATTCCATCAGCATCGCACCATAGCCGATGAATCGGATATGACTTTCACGCTCCACCAGCTTTGGCGTGGTGCCACTGGAGACCAGCGCATGGAAACCGGAGATGGCGCCACAGGCGATAGTGATAAACAGGAACGGGAACAGCGCACCCGAGAACACCGGACCGCTACCGTCGATAAATTTGGTCACTGCCGGCATCTTTAGTTCCGGCATCGCAAACACAATGCCAATTGCCAGACCAATGATGACGCCGATCTTCAGGAAAGTTGACAGGTAATCACGCGGAGCCAGCAGCAGCCACACCGGCAGCGAAGAGGCGACGAAGCCATAGATCACCAGCACCCAGGTCAGTTCGGTGCCTTTCAGTGTGAAGAGCGGTCCCCAATAAGGATCGGCAGCCACATCGCCACCGTAAATGATCGCCGCCATCATCAGCACAAAGCCGATAATCGACACTTCAGCGATCTTGCCGGGGCGCAGATAGCGCATATACACGCCCATAAACAGCGCGATTGGAATGGTTGCGGCGATGGTAAACAGTCCCCACGGACTGTTGGCTAACGCTTTCACCACCACCAGCGCCAGCGCTGACAGGATGATGATCATCACGCCAAGCGCACCGAGCATGGTGACCACGCCCGCAAACGAACCCAGCTCCTGACGTGCCATTTCGCCGAGCGAGCGACCATCGCGGCGCGTGGAGATGAACAGGATCAGGAAATCTTGCACCGCACCGGCCATCATCACGCCGACCAGAATCCAGATGGTGCCAGGCAGAAAGCCCATTTGCGCCGCGAGGATTGGGCCAACCAGCGGACCTGCACCAGCAATCGCCGCAAAGTGGTGGCCAAACAGCACCCATTTGTTAGTGGGCACATAATCGAGACCATCATTCAGCCGTTCTGCAGGCGTGCGGCGACGATCATCCAGTTCGAAAATACGTTCAGCGATAAACAGGCTGTAGAAGCGATAAGCAATGCTGTAGCAGGCAACGGATGCAATAACCAGCCAGACGGCGTTGACGTGTTCGCCACGGCTGAGCGCCAGCATGGCAAACGCACCCGCACCAATTAACGCCACCGCTAACCAGATCAATCCGGTTTTGACGTTGTTCATGAGTTAACTCCTTGTAGAGACCGGGAAAATAGGCGATCGGATACAACAAGTTAAAAGTAATGTAATGAATTGTTAACGACAGGGATTCGAATCAGAAGTGTGAAGCGGAAGGCAAATTTAACAACAGATAAAACTTAGGGGGAAAAATGCGGGATAACGGCTGTTATCCCGCAGATATTCATGCTCAGGCAGCCGGGCGCGCCACCACGCTACGGGTTTCCATACGCACTTCGGCGATGGTCACGTCGATAATGTCGGTCACGCGATAAGCGACTTCGCCTTTGATCTGCACGGTGCCGCTCTCTTGTGAGCACACCAGTTCATCACGCACCGCGTGGATGAACGGGGCAGGGATAAAGGCAACGGCGCCGTTCTCCAGCAGACGTACGCGCATACCGCCACGAGACACGTCGATGATCTCGGCGCTGAATTTGCGATCGGTCCCGGCAGACGGCGCGAGGAAGCGCGCATACAGCCAGTCACCCACATCACGTTCGGCCATGCGGTTCAGGCGACGACGCTCACTCATAATGGCGGTGAACTCGTCTTTTGGACGGGCAATGCTGTCGCCGCGCACAATGGCTTTCAGCAGGCGATGGTTGATCATATCGCCGAATTTACGAATCGGCGATGTCCAGGTCGCATAGGCTTCGAGGCCCAGACCAAAGTGCGGACCCGGTTCGGTGCCGACTTCAGCGAAGCTCTGGAAGCGACGAATGCGGCTGTCGAGGTACTGCGTTGGCTGGGCATCCAGTTCACGACGCAGCTGGCGGAAACCTTCCAGCGTGGTGATCGCCTGAGGATCCACGGTAATACCGTGACCGGCCAGCACGCCAGCAGCTTGCTCTGCGTTTGCCAGATCGAAGCCGGTGTGCAGGTTATAGATACCGAAGCCCAGCTTCTCCTGCAGCACTTTGGCCGCGCAGACGTTAGCCAGAATCATCGATTCTTCAACGATGCGGTTGGCGATGCGACGTGGCTCAGAAATGATATCCAGCACTTCGCCTTTTTCACCCAGCACAAAGCGGTAATCAGGGCGATCTTTGAACACCAGCGCGTGAGTTTGACGCCACTCGCTGCGCGCCAGACACACACGATGCAACAAGCGAATCTGCCCGGCGATCGCCTCATTCTCTGGCTGCCAGCTACCGGCGTTTTCCAGCCAGTCTGACACTTCGTCATAGACCAGTTTGGCTTTAGATTCGATCCAGGCCGCAAAGAAATGCACTTCACCCGTTACGCTGCCGTCTGCCGTGAGCGTCACGCGACAGGCCAGCGCTGGACGACGCACATTTGGGCGCAGCGAACAGATGTCATCAGACAGTTCGCGCGGCAGCATAGGGATGTTGAAGCCAGGTAAATAGTTGGTGAACGCGCGCTTTGAAGCCAGCTTATCCAGCTCGCTGCCTTCCGCAACGTAAGCGGTCGGATCGGCAATCGCGATGGTCAGCTGCAGATTGCCGTCAGCCTGCTCTTCAACATACAGCGCATCATCCATATCTTCGGTGCTGGCGCTATCGATGGTGACGAAGTTCAGCGCGGTAAGGTCTTCGCGCTGCAGGTGCTCATCCAGCATTTCGCCGAAGCCAACGTTCGGGGCTTCGCGCTCCAGATTATGGCGCGACAGGGTGACCCACCACGGCGCAAGATGATCGTCCGCAGTGACAATGAATTCGGTCAGTTCAGCATAGAATCCGCGATCGCCTTTCAGCGGATGGCGGCGCATTTCCGCCACGGCCCAGTCGCCATTCTGAAAATCATGGGTGACGTCGCGGGCAGTGCGGCACTGGATCGCCTCTTTCAGCAGCGGATGGTCAGGCACAATCGACAAACGATCGTCCTTCTTCTGCACGCGGCCCACAAAGCGGGTCAGGAACGGCTCAATCAGGGTTTCCGGCTCGGCGCTCTCGCGATCTTTATCAGTGTGGATCACCGCAGAAATACGGTCACCGTGCATCACTTTTTTCATCTGCGGAGGGGGAATGAAGTAGCTTTTTTGGGCATCGACTTCGAGGAAGCCAAAGCCTTTTTCCGTGCCTTTCACAACACCTTCGGCGCGCGGAGTTTGCGCGTGAAGCTTCTCTTTAAGCTGCGCGAGCAGCGGGTTATCCTGGAACATAATGTATTTAGTTTCGTGGCCTAAGAGCGGTGGACAGTTTTACGCGAATCAGGGGCGCGCGGCAAGGCCAAAACAGGCTAAAAAGCCGCATTACGCGGCTTTTTACCTTCTGATAACGCTGACGACTCAGGCAATACGTTGGGTCGGTTCAGCGGCGGTTAACGCCAGTTTTACCGGCACCGATTTCGAGGTCGGCGTCCCGCTGCCGTCACCATAGCTGGAGAGCGGCACCAGCGGGTTGGTTTCCGGATAATAGGCCGCGAGATTACCGCGCGGAATGTTATACGGCACCAGCTTAAAGCCACTCACACGACGCGTCAGGCCATCATTCCACAGTGTTTCGATATCCACCAATTGGCCTTCACTGAAGCCGAGTGATGCCATGTCATCCGGGTGGATAAACACCACTTCACGCTGACCATACACACCACGATAACGGTCATCGAGGCCGTAAATGGTGGTGTTGTACTGGTCATGCGAACGCAGGGTTTGCAACGTGAACGGCACCTCCACTTCGCTGCCCAGCTGTGGGAACAGCGAGGTTGGCAAGGCTGCCGCGCTGAACTCCGCCCGTTTGCTTGGTGTATTAAAACGCAACTCCGCTGCTGCGCTACCCAGGTAGAATCCACCCGGAATATTACACTTGTTATTGAAGTCAGCAAAGCCAGGAATGGTGGCGCCAATGTGATCGCGGATCACGTTGTAATCATCGGCCATGCCCAGCCAGTCAATCTTGTCGCTACCCAGCGTGGCGTGTGCAATACCGGCCACAATCGCGGTTTCGGAGCGCTGGGTGTCTGCCAGAGGAATACCCACACCTTCTGAGGCGTGCACCATGCTGAAAGAGTCTTCAACGGTGATGAACTGGTTACCGCTGGCCTGACGATCGCGCTCAGTACGGCCGAGCGTCGGCAGAATCAAACCTTCGTGGCCCGGCACCAGATGGCTGCGATTGAGTTTTGTGCTGATGTGCACGGTCAGACCGCAATGCTGAAGCGCTTCCTCCGTCACCGGGGAATCGGGTGCGGCAGCCGCAAGGTTGCCGCCCAGAGCGATTAACACTTTTACTTCATCACGCAGCATCGCGCCCAGCGCTTCAACGGTGTTATGACCGTGTTCACGCGGCGGTTCGAAGCCGAAATGCGCGCCTAAGGCATCAAGGAACGGCTTATTGGGTTTCTCATCGATCCCCATGGTGCGGTTCCCCTGCACGTTACTGTGGCCGCGCACCGGACACAGGCCAGCGCCTTTTTTACCCAGCTGTCCAAACAGCAGTTGCAGGTTGGTTATCTCACGCACCGTATCAACGGAGTGTTTATGCTGAGTCACGCCCATCGCCCAGGTAATGATGACACGCTCAGCACTTTGGTAGATCGCGGCCGCTTCCCGAATCTGCGCTTCGCTCAGGCCGGATTGACGCACGATATCGTCCCAGCGCGTGTTATCCACGGCAGCCAGATAGCTCTCAATGCCATGGGTGTTGGCGTCGATAAATTCTTGATCGAAGATGCCCGGTTCACCCGCAGCTAAACGCTCGCGTTGCACTTCCAGCAGAGTTTTCACCATGCCGCGAATCGCTGCCATGTCACCGCCAAGATTGGGCTGATAATAGGCAGAACTAATGGTTCCCGCCATGGAGGTGACGACTTCCAGTGGTTTCTGCGGGTCGGCAAAACGTTCCAGCCCACGCTCGCGCAAGGTATTAAAGGTAACGATTTTCGCACCGTGATCGGCCGCGTGGCGCAGGCTGTGCAGCATACGTGGATGGTTAGTCCCCGGATTCTGACCGATAACGAAAATCGCATCAGCGTGGTCAAAATCATCCAGGCGGATGGTGCCTTTACCGACGCCGATGCTACGCTTCAAGCCGGTGCCGCTGGCTTCGTGGCACATGTTTGAACAGTCAGGGAAGTTATTGGTGCCCATCACGCGGCCGAACAGCTGATAGAGCCATGAGGCTTCGTTACTGGCGCGCCCGGAAGTGTAAAGTTCCATCTGGTCGGGATGGTCCATCGCCTTGAGGTGACGGGCGATCATCGCCAACGCATCATCCCAGCTGATCGGTTCATAGTGATCGGTGGCGCTGTTATAGCGCATCGGATGCGTCAGGCGTCCCTGATACTCCAGGAAATAGTCGCTCTGTTGATACAGCGTGCTCACGCTGTGCTGAGCGAAAAACTCGGGCTCCACCACGCGGCGGGTCGCTTCCCAGGTCACCGCTTTCGCGCCGTTCTCACAGAAGCTGAAGGTGCTCTTGTTGTCATCACCCCATGCACAACCCGGGCAGTCAAAGCCACGCGCTTTGTTCATGCGCATCAAATTGCGCATGTTTTTCAGCGCAGCTTTACTATCAAGGACGAAACGGGTGGTAGCTTCCAAAGAGCCCCAGCCGCCAGCAGCGGCACGATAAGGCTGAATTTTACGTTTAAATTTCATAGTCGTTGCAGGCTTATTGTTTATGAATTGTTATCAGAATATGACTTCTGTTGTGAGGAAGTGTGCGACTGACAGCAAAAGTTGTCTAATTGATTGGTTTAATGGTGCGATAGGCGGCGTTTATCGCGTTCAAGCCCGCAGAAGCGTGATGCAGTTCAAACTTTATCCGCTGGCAGGACCGGGCTGCGACGTGAGAATCCAATAACTGGCTAATAATTGCTCTTTCTATCGATGAAAGGGCGCGCACCATGAAGAATCTTGCCAGCCAAATTCATGCCTTCGGTAAAGCATTAATGATGCCGATCTCCGTTATTGCCGCTGCCGGTATCTTTCTCGGTCTGGCTGCCGCGATGCAGAATCCCGCCGTCACCGGTGATGCCTTTGCCAATCTACAGGTGCCACAGCTGATTATTGGCTTTATCCGCAAAGTGGCGGCGGCTTTATTTGCCAATCTGCCCGTGTTCTTCGCCGTTGCCAGCGCCATCGGTCTGGCGAAAGCGGAGAAGCCTACTGCGGCTTTTGCGGCAGTCATTGGCTATGTCGTGATGAATGTGGGCATCAGTGCTACGCTGGCCGCCAAAGGGCTGACGGCGGCTACTACGACCCCAGAAGCCTTACAGCAAGCAGGCCTGGATCAAACCACGGCGATGATGACCTCGGCAGAGTACATCGAGATGCTGGGCATCTTTACTTACAACATGAGTGTGCTTGGCGGC
>NZ_DAMDQC010000155.1:0-10132 GCF_032082325.1 Pantoea sp. CTOTU50773
AGGTCACACCTTTTGCTGCCAGCAGTGTCGGGATCCAACTGGCAAAACCGTAATAGCCAATCGACTGAAAGAAGTTGCATACCAGCAGCATGAGGGTGCGGCGGCGGTAAGGTGGATGCCACATCTCATTTTTCACTGCCGGTTTAGATTCAATGGGCTGCAACAAAGGGTTATCAATGGCAGGCAGCGCCGCGCCGGTGGATTTAGCCACGCGCGCTTCCAGTCTGCGTACCACGTCTTCCGCTTCTTTGTAACGGCCTTGCTCAACCAGCCAGCGCGGGCTTTCGGGTAAGCCCATGCGCAGGATCCACACCAGCACCGCGCCGATACAGCCAAACAACACCACCCAACGCCAGCCGCTCAGGCCGAGAATTTCCTGGGGGACCAGCTGCCATGAGAGGAAAGCGATGGTCGGAATCGAAGTGTACTGGATGGCCTGCACGAAGGCATAAGATCTGCCGCGCAGACGCGCCGGAATGAATTCGGAGACATAGGCATCAATGGTGACCAGTTCAGCGCCAACGCCAATCCCCGACACAATGCGCCAGAACACAATGGAAAACGGATGGTGCTGAAACGCCATAATGCCACTGGCGATCGCGTAAACCAGTAACGCGATGATAAACACCTTTTTGCGCCGGAGGCGGTCAGCCAGATTGGCAATCAACAGGGTGCCGAGGAAAACCCCGAGGAACATCGCCGCGACAAACGCCCCCAGGCTATGAGGATCAAAAAAGTTATGGCTGCCGTGGGAAAAAATCCCCTCACGCACCATACCGGGACCGATATAGGCGGTCAGGAACACGTCATACACTTCAAACCAACCCCCCAACGCCAGTGCAAAAATAATCAGCCACAGCGGGCGGGCGGCGGGTAAGCGTTCCAGACGCGCAGAGAGTTGCGCACCAAATGCTTTGCCTTCTTCTGGTGTGAAGTTGTCACGCCAGGTCATCGGCGGAGGGATCGACTCGCTCAGCGAAATTTTTTTCAGCACGGTAGGGTACTCCGTTGTTTTTATAATGGTTTGTTAAGGGCTGGCCGGATGGCCATGCCCGATAACACAGGTGATTCAGGGTGTTAACGTTAAACCGGGCAGCCTTTCGCACGCAGAATCGCGTTGAAGCGCTCAGGGTCGTTATTGCCTGCCACGTTGCTGGCGCGGATCTTCTCCTCACGCTGGGCATGTTGCTGTGCGCGAGGCAGCAGCACACTCAGCTCATCTTGCGGGATTGCAATCACGCCGTCGGCATCGGCGACGATCAAATCGCCCGGTGAAACCACCAGTCCTGCACAGTGCACCGTGGTGTTCACTTCACCAGGGCCTTCTTTAGAAGGGCCGCGCAGGGTGTTACCCCGTGCCCAGCAGGCAATACCGCCTTCTGCCCATTCATTCAGGTCGCGCACGGCGCCATCAATCACAAAACCGGCAATCTTTTTGGTGACGGCAGAGGTGCGCATCAAGCCACCGATCAGTGCCTGAGTCAGATCGCCCGAGCCATCGACCACAATCACATCGCCCGGCTGCGCCATCTCGATGGCTTTGTGGATCATCAGATTATCGCCAGGACGCACCTTCACGGTGATGGCCGGGCCGCACAGCACCAGGTTGGCATCGTTGTGATAAGCCTGTAAGCCAAGCGCACCAACACTGCGCCCCATGGAGTCGCCAATGTTCGGCACCGGCAAGGCACGGAAGGCATCAATCACGCCCGCATCAATCTGTGCGCCGCGCTCACCGATGAAATAGCCAATCGGCCAGTCTTTATGGATGGTCATAAGTTAACTCCGGTTTAACACCTGCGGATTAACGCAGGCGGATGGGTTGATCTGTTGGTTATCAAGAAAAGCGAGACACTGACGTGCTGCGCTCTGTGCGACGGCATCCAATGCCTGCGGGGTGGAACCGCCAATATGCGGGGTTACGATCAGGTTGCTGAGCGCGCGGAAGGGATGATCGGCAGCCAGCGGCTCAATGGTCACCGTGTCCAGCGCTGCGGCACGCAGTTGCCCGCTTTGTAATGCGGCAGCCAGCGCGTCTTCATCAATCAATTCACCGCGTGCGGTGTTGATCAGCGTGGCGTGAGCAGGCAACTGTGCCAGGCGTTGCGCGTTGATCATCAAACGGGTTTTGGGCGTGACCGGACAGTGCAGACTCAGCACATCTGCCAGTGGCAGTAAATCGTCGAGTGAATCACAGCGTTGCGCGCCTTCGAAGTCACCATCAGCCGGAGCAGCGGGATCGAAAAATGCGACCTGCATCCCAATCACTCTCGCGAAGCGCGCCACGCGGCGGCCGATTTCGCCAAAGCCGACCAGACCCAGGGTTTTGCCCTGTAGTTCTTCGCCATCACCGCTGCGGGTCCAGCGCCCGGCGGTGACTTCCTGCTGAAAATAGGGCAGACGGCGCGCGCAGTTCAGCATCAGCGCCAGCGTTAGTTCGGCAACAGATTGCGCATTGGTGGCGGGCGTGGTCAGCACCGGAATCCCGCGTTCAGTCGCGGCAACCACATCAATATTGGTGACGCCCACGCCGTGTTTGCAGATGATTCTCAGCGTTGGACAAGCGTTGATGGCTTTCGCGTTCAATTCAACGGTGCGCGAGATCACCGCGTCATACGCCACGCTGCTCATACGCTGTTCAACTTCCGCAACGTCATTGGCGTCATCCAGATAATCGATCACACAGCCTGCTTCAGCGAGCAGTTCACGGCCGCCCTTGCCGAGGCTGGTAGTGGTCACGAGAAAGCGATAAGTCATGTCGGTTCTCCGATAGGGTTTACGTCATCCTGGCATCGACAACCGATAAAAAATATTCTGCGAAGGTTATTAATTCATTCCTGGTAGGAATAATTACTTGAGACGGAAGTTGAATCGTCACACGCCATAACGTTGGAATTTTGTTAACAAACAGGTCGCATGTTGCTGGGATTGTGTTCTGCTATACGCTTTAGGATTTTTACTTAAAAAATCGTTAAAAACGCAGAGTTAGCGGAACGCAGCGGCCGTATATCAGCAGGCTAAAGACCGCATAAATAGTGTGATCTACTTCAAAAACCTCCCTCAGAACCCTGATGCCCCTCAGTTATTTTATCGTCGTTGTTTTGAGCAAATTGCGCCGCAAAGTTGCACAACTCATATATTGAGCGTTTTTTGGCCGCACGAAATGATAAATGTAACTAAAGTTATAGAGTGTACCGTTTGGTTCATTAACAACTACATAATAGAACGGTTACATCATGTCTCACTCAAAAGATCTCTTCGCTGTGCTCGGCCGCGTCATGGCGGTGGGTCTGTTCTTCGCTTCGGGTCTCGACAAAATCACCCACTACGCAGACAACCTGCAAACCATGGCGAACAACGGTGTCCCGGCCTTTTTCCTGCCGCTGGTGATCCTGCTGGAAGTGGGGGGCGGTCTGGCCATTGCCTTTGGTTTTCTGACACGGTTCACGGCCATTTTTATGGCGGTGTTCTCGGTTCTGGCCGGATTCCTGTTCTATCAGGGATACAGCCACGCACACCTGATGGTGTGGTTAAAAAATATCTCCTGCGCTGCCGGTTTCCTGATGCTGTGTCTGAACGGCGGCGGTAAATGGAGCCTCGATCATCTGATTCAGCAACGTCTAGCACGTCATTAAGATTTTCACCTAACCCTTTAATTATTCAGGATAAAACCCATGAAAAAACTCCCAACAGTGCTGCTGTGCGGTGGACTTTTCTGTGCCGCGAGCCAGGCCGCCGAACCCGTTAACCAGGTCGCCGTATTAACCCATCACCAGGCGCAACAGCTGGTGGAGAAAGCTGAGCAGATTATTGGCAGCCATCACATCGGCGGCGCGATTGCGGTGGTCGATCCTTTTGGTCAGCTGATCGCTTATGAGCGTCTGGATGGAGCCACACTGGCCAACAGCGAACTCGCGCCGAAGAAAGCGCACTCAGCCGCCGCCTTTGGCGTGCCAACGTCCAGCTTCCAGCAGAAAATCGCTGCCGGTAATGTCGGTATGCTGGGTAACCCGGTGGTGGTGCCGCTGCCAGGCGGTGAGCCAGTGAAAGTGAACGGTGTGGTTGTGGGCGCCATTGGTGTCAGCACGCCAGATGGCAACGTGGATGCGGAAGCGGCGCAGGGCGCGCTGTCGGCGTTGAAAGCAGGTTAGCCATGGAAAGAAGACGTTTTTTACAACTGATGATGGCCACACCGGTCATCGTTTCAATCCCGTTGCAACCCCTGTTGGCCGCACCTGCTGATGCCTCACAAGCGCTGCTGTTGCGCGCCAGTGAACTGCTAACCGGACGCCGTGGCCTCGATATCGGCATTTCTGAACGGTTATGGACGCTGCTGTGTGAACAGGATGCAGGGTTCCCGGCTCAGCTAGCGCGCCTGATGACGCGTCTCAATGCGTTGCAAAGCGAAGATCGTGAGCAGATCGTCGCGCAACTCGATGACGCGGACGTGAAGACCGCGCTAACGATTATTTCGCCGTGGTATCTCGGCTATATCGGTCATCCGTCTACGACCAAAGCGGTGGATGACGCGCACTTCGTGACCTTCCTGTCGGCGCTGATGTATGAGCCCACGCGTGATCACACCATTCGCCCAAGTTATGCCAGAGCGGGCGGTGATTACTGGGCTGAAGTGCCTCCGGGCGTCACAGCGCCACCGATGTCCACCTTGATCCGCGAATGGGGCGATCAATCGCCCCTCGCCGCAAAGCAGATTAAGCAGCCTGATGCACCCTGGTTACTGATGGTGCAGGGCAAAGCCAAAACCCTCGTGGAAGCCGAGGCGATGCTGGCGCAGCACAATACCCTATAACAAGAATCGAGCAGGTACATCATGAGTGAATTTGATGCCGACGTGGTGATCGTCGGCTCCGGTGCGCTGGGCGCCAACGCCGCTTATCAGCTGGCGAAAGCGGGCAAATCGGTGATTATGCTGGAAGCAGGGCCTTATATTCCACGCTGGAAAGTGGTGGAAAACTACCGAAACGGCGCCAGTAAACGTAACTGGTGCACGCCATATCCGAATCTGCCGTGGGCACCCAACTCTTACACCGAAGGCTATATCGATGCCAAAGGGGATGACGATTTCGAATACGTCACCAGCTACTTACGCGTGGCCGGTGGCAGTACGCGTCATTGGGCATCCGCCTGCTGGCGCTTGTTACCCAACGACTTCAAGCTGAAAAGCGTGTACGGCGTTGGCCGCGACTGGCCGTTTGAATACAGCGAGCTGGAGCCCTGGTATGTCAAAGCCGTGCGTGAAGTCGGCGTCGTCGGCACCGCCAATGAGGACCAAAGCGGGCAAGGGCGCGGTCACTATCCGCCACGTTCAGCGGAATATCCGCTGCCGCCGGAAGCCAAGCCGTATATGGTGCAGCGCATGCAATCAAAGCTGGGCCCGATGGGTTATCAGGTGATCCATGAGCCGCACGCGCGCGTGTCACGTCCCTATGATGGCCGTCCGGCTTGCGCGGGCAACAACAACTGCGAACCGATCTGTCCGATTGGCGCGATGTATTCCGGTGATATGCACGTCGATAAAGCCGTGGCGCTGGGCGTGCAGTTACGCACCGAATGTGTGGCCTGGAAGCTGGAGAAAGGCGCAGGTAACAAGATCGTCGCGCTGCACTACCGTCAGCCCGATGGCAAAGACACTCGCCTCACCGCCAAAACTTTCATCATCGCTGCTCACGGGCTGGAAACGCCGAAGCTGCTGCTGATGAATGAAGTGGCCAACAGTTCCGATCAGGTCGGTCGTAACCTGATGGATCATACCGGTTTGAGCCTCACTTTCCTCGCTGACGAACCGCTGTGGACCGGGCGCGGTTCAGTGCAGCACGGTACTATCGCCAATCGCCGCGATGAAGCCAGTCGCGCACAGCACTCGGCGATCCGTTATTCACTGCGTAACCTGGTGCCCAACGTTGATGTCACTGTGCCGCTGCTGAAGCAAGGCATGATGGGGCAAGCGCTGGATGATGCGATTCGCGACCGTGCCTCGCGCATCATGAACATCAGTACCATGAGTGAAACGCTGCCAAGTCCGACCAACCGCGTGACGCCAAATTACGATCGCAAAGATTCAATTGGCCTGCCGATGCTCAACGTCAATTACCATCTTGATGATTACGTGCGCGGTATGCGCCCGCAGGCGTACAAGGATTTCGCTAACTTCCTGCAGGCCTTTAACGGTGAAGTGATTGAGGCCCCGACCGGCTGGCGTAATCAGTATCACATCATGGGCACCACCATCATGGGGGATAACCCGCGTGATTCGGTGGTCGATGCGCATTGTCGTAGCTGGGACCATCCCAATTTGTTCCTCGCCACCACCGGCGTGATGCCGACCTCTGCCACGGTGAACCCAACGTTGACGGGGATCGCGCTGGCGTTGCGTATGGCCGATACCATCGCGAGGGAGATCTGATCATGCGCAAACATTTCAGACATCTGGCTGCGGCAAGCCTGTTGCTGGCCGGTGCCGTGCAGGCACAGGATGCTTCGCCGGATCTGGTCAAACGAGGGGAATATCTGGCCACCGCCGGTGACTGCTCGGCCTGCCATCGCGATCCGCACAGTGGCAAACCTTTCTCGGGCGGTTACGCGATTCAGTCACCGATGGGGATGATTTACGGCTCCAACATTACGCCGTCGAAAACCGCTGGGATTGGCAACTATAGCCTGACGGATTTCACTGCGGTGATGCGCAAAGGCAAAGCACCGGGCAATCATTACCTCTATCCGGCGATGCCTTATACCTCATTTGCCGGACTTTCAGATGAGGATATCCACGCACTTTATTCCTATCTGATGCTCGGTGTGCCAGCCGACGATCATCCGGCGCCTGAAACCGATCTGCCGTTCCCGTTCTCTTTCCGACCGGTGATGGCGATGTGGAATCTACTGTTCCTGGATAGCTCGGCAGTGCCAGGTAGCGATGCGGCCGCAGGCAGTGCAGAACGCGGCGAGTACTTGGTGCGCACGCTGGCGCACTGCTCCACCTGCCATACCCCACGTAACGGCATGATGGCGGAACAGGGCGATCGCTTCCTGTCGGGCGGCAAGGTTGGCAGCTGGACGGCACCGAATATCACGCCAGATGCACAGGCGGGCATCGGTGACTGGAGCGATGCGGAAATTGTCACCTATCTGCGCACCGGCGCGCTGCACGGTAAAGCGATTGCCGCGGGTGAGATGGGCACCGCGGTGCAGAACTCGTTCTCGAAAATGCAGCAGAGCGATCTGGAGGCAATGGCGCATTACCTGAAGCAGGTGCCTGCGATTGGCGGCGCGGATCGTAAAGCCCCGTCGGTAGCGCCACAGCCTACACCGCTGTCAGCCATTGAAACCGGCATGAAAAATGAGATCGCCGATTATGTCTCCGGCGATGCGATGAGCGGGGCGCAACTGTACAACGGTGCCTGTGCCACCTGCCACGCCAGTGACGGGCGCGGAACCCACGATGCTCAGCGTTTCTATCCCTCGCTGGTGGGATCTTCAGCGGTGCTGTCAGACGATCCCGCCAACCTGATCATGACGATTGCGGAAGGCGTGGACCGACAGACTGGCAACGATCACGCCTTTATGCCGGAATTTCGCACGCAGTTTAGTCAGGCCGAACTGGCCAAAGTGGCGGACTACGTCTCTACCAACTTCGGCAACCCGCAGCATGCGATTACGCCAACTGATGTTGAGCAAACGCTGAAAGGCGAAAGCGGCAGCTGGCTGGTGCGATACGCGCATGCGTTAAGCATCATCGGTGGCGTCGTTGCGCTGCTGGTGATCGTGATGGCATTGATCCTTTTCCTGCGCCGCCGGAAATAACTTTTACGGGCGGCGTTGACGTCGCCCGCATTCAAAACGGTATGACCCTTTAAGGAGTAACTTCAATGAAAAAGGCTTTATCCCTTGCGCTGTTGAGCGCCGCGCTGCTCGGTTCTGCTGCTGCGCATGCCACCCTGACGCAAACCATTCTTTCTCAGGGCGATGCGCAGAAGCTGATCGCGGCCGCGCAGGAAAAAGCGCACGCGTTGAACGCCAACGTCTGTATTGCCGTGTTGGATCAGTCAGGCCAGCTGCTGGCGTTTAACCGAATGGACAATGCCCCCGTCGGCTGTATCGATTCCTCCATTCTGAAAGGCCGTGCGGCCGCGTTGTATCGCACGCCAACAGACAAATATATGGATCGCGCCAACGGTAAAGAACCGGCGATTGCGACCTTACCGGGCGTCATTCCGCTCGGCGGCGGCTCACCGGTGGTGTGGCAGAACAACACCATTGGTGCAGTGGGCGTCAGCGGTTCTGCTAACCCGAATGAAATCGCCATCGCCAAAGCAGCAAGCGACAGCTTTAAATAACGACGCCGGTCGTTGCTCAAATATTCATGACGCAAAGGTGCACTTTGATGCACCGGTGGGCGGCCTGAGGGGCGCCCGCGCAACACAACACCTCATTCAGTTCTCCTCCGACCTGCTCATCCATCAAGTTCCTGCGCCGCGCGCCGATAGTCTCTACAGAGGGATGTAGGTGCACAGGGAGTGGTTCATTTTTTAACCGAAAAAGTGTCAACTCCAGGAGCGCCATAATGGCCAAACACGCATCAAAGAAAACAATGAGCACCCGCACGCAGATGCTGCTGACGGGCGCCTTAACCATCACCTTCGGCTTTGCCGTCACCATCGGCGTGTTGAGCTGGCAGTCCAGCAACGAGCAAAAGTCACTGGCCGAAAACTATCTGCAGCAGATTGCACAAACCAAGGCACTGCAAATCCAGCAGGAGCTGAGCTATGCGCGAGACGTGGCGCATAACCTCGGCCACAGTCTGATAGCGCTGCCAGCCGCAGGGATTCAGGATCGTAAAGTCGCCGATAAAGTCATGGAGTCGGCACTGCGCGATAACCCTGACTACCTGTCGATTTCAGTGGTCTTTGAAGAAAACGCCTTCGATGGCCGCGACGCCGAGTTCGCCACCCAGCCAGGTGCTGCACCGAAGGGGCGTTATGCCTTCTTCGTCGATCGCGATCAGTCGGGCAATTTCAAGATGCACCCGCTAACCTCGATCTTTACACCGGGCCAGGGTGACTACTACCTGCTACCGCAGAAAAGTCAAAAAGACACACTAATTGAACCCTACAGCTATGCCTACAACGGTGTTCCCACACTGCTGACGTCCGTGGCGGCGCCGATTCTAAGCCAGGGAAATTGTGGGGTGTTGTGACTTCAGATATTTCACTGGCCTCGCTGCAGGAGAAAGTGAATAAAATCAAACCCTGGGATGGCGTGGGCTACGCCATGCTGCTGTCCAGTGCGGGGAATGTAGTGTCATACCCGGATAAAAACCAAACCAGCAAAGCGTGGAAGGGCGATACCCATCACTACAGTTCAGACGTCATGGAACAGCATGACGCGTTACTGGGTGAAAATGCATTGGTCACCTGGCAGCCGGTGGTGATCGGTAACAGCGATCAGAAATGGTATCTCGGGGTGGTCGCGCCGGTGAGCAAAGTGATGGCGGCGGCGCATCGTCAACTGGTCAACGCCGTGATACTGATGATCATTAGCATTCTGGTGGTCTGCGCCCTGCTGGGGCTGTTATTCAGCCGCAAAGTATTGAAACCGATCGGTGGCGAGCCGCTGGAAGCCGCGACCATTGCGTTGGCGGTGGCGGACGGCAAGCTGGATAACGTCATCACACTGAAAGGGCGCGATAACAGCAGCCTGTTCTATGCGCTGCATACTATGCAAAACCAGCTGCGTGAGATTGTTGGGCAAATTCAGGACGCCAGTTCCTCCGTTCGTCAGGGCGCAGGCGAAATTGCCAGCGGTAACCTCAATCTGGCCTCGCGCACGGAAGAACAGGCGGCGGCACTGGAACAAACCGCCGCCAGCATGGAGCAAATCACCGCCACAGTGAAACACAACGCCACTAATGCGCATCAGGCGACGGCGTTGACGGAAAACGCCACGCAGATCGCCAGTCGTGGCGAATCGCTGGTGGGTGAAGTGGTACAGACCATGGCGCAGATCGATGACAGTGCGAAGAAGATTGGCGATATCACTGCCATCATCAACAGCATCGCGTTCCAGACTAACGCCCTTGCATTGAATGCGGCGGTGGAAGCGGCGCGTGCCGGTG
>NZ_DAMDQC010000156.1:0-10117 GCF_032082325.1 Pantoea sp. CTOTU50773
TGGCGTCGGGGCAACTTCTGCCGCTTTCACCACCACCGTACAGCCGGCAGCGATGGCAGGCCCGATTTTCACCGCGGAGAGAAACAGCTGACTGTTCCAGGGAATAATGGCCGCAACCACCCCCACCGGTTCGCGTTTGATCCAGGTTTCCATATCGGCTTTGTCGATGCTGAGCGTGGCGCCGTCCATCTTGTCGGCCAGTCCGGCATAGAAGCGATAGTATTCCGCCACGTAGGCTATCTGCGCCTGGGTTTCACGGATAATTTTGCCGGTATCGAGCGTTTCCAGACGTGCCAGTTTTGGCGCGTCGCGTTCAATCAAATCCGCCAGCTTCAACAGCAATTTGCCGCGCGCACCGGCGGTTAATCCACGCCACGCGTCAGATTCAAAAGCACGTGCCGCAGCCTGAACTGCGCGATCGGTTTGCTCGCCGCGCGCTTCGGCAATGCTGGCCCACGGCTCTGCGGTGGCCGGGTTCAGCGAGGTGAACGTCGCGGCACCCGCGTCAAATTTGCCATCGATGTAGAGTTTGAAGGATTCCATGACGTCTCCGCTTAGTGAAATGCAGGTGCAACGTTTTGAATAAAGCGTTCCAGCGAAGCTTTTTTGCGCCCGAAGGTCATACCGCTGTCCAGCCACAAGGCGTACTCATCGTAGCCCATCGCCTCATAGTTTTTCAGGCGCGCGATCACCTGGTCAGGATTACCGATCGCCAGGTTTTTCCGCATGCCTTCCACGCTGTAATAGGTGTTCGCCGCGATCTCTTCTTCCGTCAGCGGCTTAATCAGGCCTTGCTCCACCGGGCGCTCGTTCTTAAACCAGGCGCCGAAGTAGTTATAAAAACGATTGAGCTCAACAGCGGCTTGCTGCGCATCTGCCTCATCCTCCGCGATGAATCCATGCTGCAGCAGCATGATTTTCAGCGGCTGATCGGGTGCGTATTCACGGCAGGCATCTTTAAAGGTGGTGATCAGGCGCGTGATCTCCTCTTCCCCCTGATGCAACGGCGTACACTGCACGTTGCAACCGTTCTTCACCGCAAACTCATGACTGTTCGGATCGCGGGCGGCGACCCAGATCGGCGGATGCGGCTGCTGTTTAGGCTGTGGCGATGACGTCGTAGACGGGAAATTCCAGAACTCACCCTTGTGTTCGTAATCCCCTTTCCACAACGCTTTCACTGCCGGAACCAGCTCTCGCATACGCTGGCCCGCTTCCCAGGCATCCATTCCCGGCATCAGACGCTCGTATTCATAGGAGTACGCACCGCGTGCAATCCCGAGGTCCAGACGCCCTTTGGTGATCAAGTCCGTCATTGCCGCTTCGCCCGCCAGGCGGATCGGATGGGTGAATGGCGCAATGATGGTGCCAGTGCCCAGACGCACGTTTTGCGTGCGGCTGGCGATATCCACCAGATTGATAAATGGGTTCGGCGCAATGGTGAAGTTCATACCATGGTGTTCACCGGTCCAGATAGCGTGCAAACCGCCTTTATCCGCGATTTCACACAGTTCCATCATTTCATCGTACAGCTGGTCCTGCGCGTCATCCGCTGACACGCGTTCCATATGTAGGAACAGGGAAAGTTTCATACCACCTCCTGATGAGACGGAGTAAAGAAGTGGCGCACTGAGCCCTCAACTTCATCGCCGTAATAAAGGCCGTAATTACCGACGGCATTTTCGCGGATAAACCGATCGACCAGCGATTTCAACGCGCTGTCCGGCACCGGCAGTTGTGCCAGCGTGTGGACATCCACCCATTCGCCCTGCTGCACCGCTGGCAAGGTGCTGCCGGTTGGTTGCGCGCAGAGGAACACGATATGCTGCTGTTTCATCTGGCGGTCTTCCCAGATGGAGTAGACAAAACCCGGGCTGGCTTCGATGTTAAGTCCATCGAACACCTGCTTCAGGGTGTCACTGACGCTGCGGTTATTCACCGTTTGCGACGGCAGGCCGTAACCCTTCTCTTTTTTCAACACCCGCGCCTGGCCCGCCGATTCAATCAACGCACTAACCGCCTCGTTAGGACCGGCAATCAGAGACTCGGCATTCTGATAAGGCGTGAGGTACGCGCCGCGATAGTAGCCCAGCCCCGGGGTGCCGCAGGACTCGAACTGCTCAACTTTGCCGATCAGGATCGCGTGGTCACCGGCATCCACCACCTGATGCATCGCGCATTCAAACCAGGCGGAGCTGTCATCCAGCAGCGGTGTGTTGAACTCTCCTTTACGCCACTTCACCAATGAGAAGCGATCGGCAATCTTCTGCGCGAAGGTGTTCGACGTCTCTTTCTGCTGCTCCGCCAGGATGTTAATAGCGAAGTGCGGGCACTGAGTGAAGTTGTCGAAATTGGCGGAGCGCTTATCGATGCTCACCAACAGCAGCGCGGGATCGAGCGATACCGAAGAAAACGAATTGGCGGTAAAACCAATCGGCTGCCCCTGCGCATCGTTGGTGGTGACCACAGTGACACCGGTCATGAAGGCGCCAAAGGCGTCGCGTAACTGTCTGCGTTTATCTGCGTCCATAAGTTACTCCTTTACAGGCTCTTTTTGCGTGACGGCGGCAGCAACCGGATTGAGGAACGATAAAATCTCTTCGTTCACGCGGTCGGCATCCGTCAGGTTCAACATGTGTTTAGCGTTAGCGACCACTACCGCCTGCCCCTGGCGCGCGGCCTGGGCCATCTGGCGCGTCATGTCTGGATTCGAATTGGCATCCAGTTCACCGGTCATCACCAACACCGGACATTGCATTTCGTTCCAGCGTTCTGAATAAAAGCGATCTCCGGCCGCAAACGCCTGATAGGCGCGGGCATAGCCGTCGAGATTCACCTGCTGCAACCACGCGCCCACTTTTTTACGCAGGGGCTGTTCGTGGTGATCGTCACTGAACCAGCGATCAAGCGGGGCATCGAGCCGCACATTGCCGCTGGCCAGCTCTTGTGCCCGCTGCAACACGGCGTTGCGTGCCGTGTCGTTACGTTTGAACACGCCGCTCATCACAATCGCGTGATTCACCAACTGGGGATAATCGATGGCAATCCCGGCGGTAATCAGCGCCCCCATTGAGTGTCCGGCCACGGCAAAGCTGGATTCCGGTTGTGTCTTCAGGAACAGGGCCAGCCACTGCACGTAATCTTTCAGGGTGGCGGGATGGCGAAAACCGCTGCTTTCGCCATGGCCCGGCATATCCACCGCGATCACGCGGAAATAGCGACTCAGCACGTCCATTTGCGGGAACCAGGCGTCAGCGTTCATGCCGACGCCGTGGATCAACACCAGCGGCGTGCCTTGTCCAGCCTCCAGATAACTCACCTGGAGACCTAACTCAGATAGCTGCTGGGTTTTTCTGGTCATGGCCTAACTCTTTCAGGTCAAGATAACGGTTGCCGATGCGATGATGCGGACGGCCGCCCAGTGCCGCGCCCAACGCGATCACAATCTCATCGCTGAATGGCGCATCATTGATGTTGAACTGCATGGTGAGGTAGTGCTCGCGAGTCCCTTCATCATCGGTGCCCATCATCGGCACCAGAATGGGCGTATTGGCTGGACCGCGGGTGTTGTTAAAGGCCAGATAGGTTTTACCCTTTACCGCTGAGCGGTAATGGTTGCCGAAATGCAGGGTGTGAATCAGCGCTGACGCGTGCTCCAGTTCGCCGTTCAGACCGACGACGGCGCTTTTGCCATAAGCCACAACCTTGTCGCCGCCGCCCGCTTCTTTCACGATTAACCCGGTCAATAACTCGCCCAATACGGGTGCCATTTCACGAATCTTAGGGGCGAGATCTTCCACGAAACCCTCACCTGCCCACGGATTTTTCACCACGGCAGCCGCCGCAATCATCACCAGCGGTGTCGTCGCCGCTTTGCCGCCGTCGGAGTAAATGGTCTCGGTGGTAACGAACGTCTTGCGTATATCTGGATGCATGGTCAGAACCTCATTCAAGTTAACGGTTTGTTAATCTGGTGTGTCGGGAAGTGATATAACACTGAGATTTCTGGCATGTCAAAAGTTGGTATACCATCATACGGTATTAAATTTTCCGGCGTTTTTGCTATGCTTAAGCGATGCAAAACCCCGCCATGACTGGGGGGATGAGGATCAAAAAGGCAATGTGTCACCGGCGGTTTGAGCAGCGAGATGAGTGTGATTGAGGTCATAAAAATCACACGAATTATCCGGGCAGTCGTTTCATAACGGCATGAATTCACGAGATTTTGATTATTCCTCAAGGATATTTTTATTTCGTGCTCAGACCGCATGATGAAACTGTGAGCTAACGCTGATTTCAACGGGCGGGCCGGTGAGAAGTCGATAGGCGGTGGTAGCAAAGAGAGTAAAGGCGGCGTTGCTTTCAGAACGGAAACAGTGCTAATAGTTAAAACGCTTGCAGGACATGACATTGACTTCAGGCTGAATTTTTAAATTTCAACGAAGAGACGATTATGGATGCGAGTCATTCCCTAAAAATTGAAAATACGCCGGTGACGTTACGTGAACTGGCGTTGGCTAAAGTTCGTCAGGCCATTATCTCGGGATACTTTAAAGCTGGCGACCGTTTGGTTGAGCGCTCACTGTGTGATGAATTAGGTGTAAGCCGTACCGTGGTGCGCGAAGTGATTCGCTATCTGGAAGCGGAAGGTTTAATTGAAAACCTGCCGAAAAAAGGCCCGATTGTGGCGATATTAACCTGGGAAGTGGCCGAGCAGATTTACGATATTCGTATCCTGCTGGAATCCGAAGCGGCGAAGGATTGCGCAAAATTAGCCACCAGCAGTGATAAAAAGAATCTGCACAAGAAACTCCTGCGCATTGCTAAAGCCTCGCACGATCATGATGATATTGAACGCGTTGAAGCGTCTCAGGCCTTTTATGAAGCACTCTTTTCCATTGCAAAACATCATATTGCGTGGGAAATCGTCCAGCGTCTTAATAGCCGTATCAGTCGACTGCGCGCACTGACCCTGCGCAGTCCGGAGCGCCAGGTGGCGGGTTTTGAACGTATGTCGCGAATTTATGAAGCGATTGAAGAGAACAATGCCGAACACGCGAAAGAGGCCGTCAAACAGCATCTTTCAGAAGCGGCCACGCTGGCTAAATCTATTCTGACTGCCGAGGAAAAATAATGTCTGCTTATTGGATCGCCCACGTCAATATTGAGGATGCACAGCAGTACCAGAATTATATTGAGCTGGCACCGCTTGCGTTTAAAAAATATCAGGCGAAATTTATCGCTCGCGGTGAAAATGCCACCTCACTTGAGGGCGATGAATTTAAGAAACATGTGATCATTGAATTCCCCGATTATCAAACGGCGCTGGACTGCTATCATTCTGACGAGTATCAGTTAGCCAAAAAGCAGCGTGAGAACGTGGCAACGGCCATGATTACCATTGTGGATGGGCTGGCGTAGGTTTTTGGGTAGCAATATTACTCAAGTAGCAGCAATGATGAGAAGCATAGAGGACGGGTATGAGGGTATCTCGACTACTTGCTCACCATCCTTGTGAAAGAATTGGATGGCTGCATTTAGGTGGGTGGCCTGATTCAGGCCATTATCCTTGCGCGCACCCTCACCTTTTACAGCCCAAAATCGCTTTAACTCTCCAGATTGCCAATCACCCCATAATCTGAACACAGATCACAAAATCGGCACGCATAATTTTGTAATCGATTACTTTAAGTTAATTTGTAATCGATTACTTATGATAAGGAGCTGAATTAAGATGAAAAAAATGATGGTTTTGGCTGGGATATTATTCATGTTGAGTGCTGTGCCCTCGCAGGCGTCAGCAGCAGGTGTTGAAGATGAAATTGGACTGCAGATGTACACCTTACGTAATGTCGGCACCCCGGCAGAACAGTTCGTCATGGCCCATAAAGCGGGCTTCGAGCACGTTGAGCTGGTAGGCACGCAGGGTCTGGCAGCCAAAGAGCTGAAATCCTTGCTGGATAAAAATCACCTGACCGTAACCTCATCCCACGTGCAATTAACGGCACTGGAGAGCGACTACACGCAGACCGTGGCGTTCAATAAAGCGGTGGGTAATCACACCATCGTGGTTCCGTGGATCAAACCGGAAGATCGCCCGGACAGCACCAAAGCATGGATAGACTATGCACAACGCCTGGATAAACTCGGCGCGAAACTGCGTAAAGACGGCATGCAGCTCGCTTACCACAATCATAATTTCGAGATGAAAAAGTACGATGGCGTGACCGCGCTTGAGATCATCTTCAATCACTCACGGGCAGAAAATCTGAAACTGGAGATGGACGCGGCGTGGGTTTCACGCGGCGGTCAGGATCCGGCGCGCCTTTTGAAAGAGTATCCGGGACGGATCTATGCGATCCACGCCAAGGATAATGCGTCGATTGGTATCCGCGACGATGAGATGAATTTTGCGCCGCTGGGCGAAGGCTTGCTGGACTGGAAAACCATTCTGCCTGCCGCCAAAGCCAGCGGCGTGAAGTGGTTTATCATTGAGCACGACAAGCCGAAGGATGCCTGGAGCATCATCACCACTTCACATCAGAATCTGCGTGCGGCGCTGGAAAAACTGCCGCATTAAGCGATCAGGCACTGGCGCGCACGATCAGGCGCCAGTCCATCATGACGCGCTCAGTTGGCGATTGCGGGTCGTCAATCTTCTGCAGCAGTAGGCTGAACGCGGTCCGCCCGATATCGCGTGATGGCTGCGCGATGGTGGTCAGAGGCGGAGAGATCATTTCAGCCAGTTCCGACCCGTCAAAGCCTGCAACGGCGATATCTTGCGGCACCTGATGTCCCGCGGCCTGGATAGCGGCCATCGCCCCGGCAGCCAGTGTGTCGGAGACGGCAAATACCGCATCAGGCTGTGTATCTGCGCTGAGTAACGCTTCCATCGCGCGCTTGCCAGCGTTAAAACTCAGCTCACTCGCGTAACTCACCGCCTGCCAGGACAGACCGCGCTGTTCCAGTTCCTGCTGATAACCCTGCTGACGCAGTTGGGCGTACTTATAGCTCAAATCATGATTGATCAGGGCAATGCGTTTGCGTCCGCTGGCCACCAGATGCGCCACCAGCTGGCGCGAAGCATGAACATCATCAATACCCACACAGGAGATATCGCCGGCATCGGCGTATTCGGCACACTGCACCCAGGGCATGTTGCCGATCAGCTGTGTTAGTTCAGTCAGGGTGGTGAAAGCATCCATGGTGATCACCCCATCGACCATTTTGCCTGCCAGCAGTTGCAGGCTTGAGCGGGAGCGATTGATGTCCGATCCGGAGTTACACAACAGAATGCGGTAGCCATTCTGCTCGGCCTGCTCTTCGATACCTTTCACAATTTCAGCGCAAAACGGGTTGGAGATATCAGAAACCAGCACCAGCACCATGGAGCTCCGCGCCGTGCGCAGCTGACGGGCTAACAGATTTGGCTGGTAGTTGCTGGCTTTAATGGCTTCCAGCACCTTATCCCGGTTCTTATCCTTTACGGTGTCACTGTTATTAAGCACGCGTGACACCGTGGCCACGGAAACACCGGCCAGCTTCGCGATTTTCTGAATGGACATGATGACTCAACTTCCTGCGTCAGTTTCTGAATTGCAGGCTACCATAAATCGACGCGTGACAATAAGTTAGGCGGGGTGGCTTATGCGGAAGATCAAGCGCGCCGGAACGCGCCTGTGTATCAAATGCTGACGCCGACCCAGCGTTGATCGCGATGGCTTTTTACGATCGCCTCAACGATGGCCATCACCTGCGCGCCGTCGCTGAAGTCAGCAAAGTGTCGTTCATCTTGCGCCGGCATTTCACCCTTCTCCACCGCCTGATAAAACTGCTGCATCATGGCGCGAAATGCATCGGGCCAGCCTTCGATGTGCCCGCCAGGAAAACGGGCACGGGCGGCAACATCGCGGTTCATCAACGACGCATCGTCCGTCAGGGTTTGATTGGCCTGATGACGATGACCGACCCACAACTGTTGTGGCACTTCCTGATCCCACGCCAGCGAGGCCTGACTGCCACACACCTCCAGATAAAGGCGATTTTTGCGCCCCGCCGCCACCTGTGACACGCTCAGACAGCCTTTACTGCCATCATCGAAGCGCAGCAGCACAAAGCCCAGATCTTCCGTATTCACCGGACAATCCTGATACTGAGCCTGCTGTGTCTGCGCGCTAAAGGTGGCCTGACCCGCCAGATTGGCTTTGCGGGTGGGCCAGACGATGGCGAGGTCAGCCATCACCGCCACTATCTTGCGGCCTGTAACAAACTGTATGGTGTCGCACCAGTGAGAACCGATATCCGCTACTGCACGCGATGCACCGCCCTTGTCGGCCTCCACACGCCAGTTGTAATCCGTCTCTTCCAGCATCCAGTCTTGTAAGTAGCTGCCCTGAACGGCAAAGGTGCGGCCCGTTTCGCCGCTGCGCACCATGCTCGCGGCTTGCTGGACCATGGCAAACTGTCGGTACACGAAGCTGACCCCGTTGACCACGCCTGCCTGTTCTGCCAGTGCCACTAATTCACGCGCTTCGCCCATCGTCATGCAAAGTGGTTTTTCCGAGAACAGGTGCTTACCGGCGAGTAAAACCTGCTTATTGATGGCAGCATGAAGGTGATTGGGCGTGCAATTGTGCACAGCATGCAGCTCTGGATGCTGTAAAAAGGTGACAATGTCACCATAGGCGTGCGGCACGTGCAATTGCGCCGCCTGGGCTTGTGCTTTCTCCAGCGTGGAGTCGCACAGAGCCACGACATTGATGTTGCCGAGGCGACGTAGTGCCTCAATGTGCGCGGGGCCGATAAATCCGCTGCCGATAATTCCGACATTAATCATTTACGACTCCTCATTAAGTCCGAGCTGTGCACGGATACTGCCGCTGTCATCCTGCGCGGCAAAATCATCAAAGGCTCGACTGGCGACCGGAATGATGTGACGTTGAATGAATTCAGCCCCTTCCCGTGCACCGGTTTCCGCATCTTTTAGGCAGCATTCCCACTCCAGTACCGCCCAGCCGTTGAAATCGTACTGCGCCAGTTTGCTGAAGATGCTTTTGAAATCAATCTGCCCGTCGCCTGGCGAACGGAAACGCCCGGCGCGATCGATCCAGTTTTGATAGCCGCCATACACCCCGCTACGACCGTTGCGCTGATACTCCGCATCTTTGACGTGGAAGGCTTTAATACGCGAATGATAGATATCGATGAACTGCAGGTAATCAATGTGCTGAAGATGCAGATGGCTGGGATCAAACAGGATATTGCAACGAGGATGGTGGTTCACCTGTTCAAGGAAACGCTCAAAGGTGGCGCCATCGTGCAGGTCCTCGCCTGGGTGTAATTCGTAACACACATCCACGCCATGCTGATCATACACATCCAGCACTGGCTGCCAGCGACGGGCGAGTTCCTTAAAGGCCTCATCCAGCAACTGCGGGTTGTGCGGCGGCCACGGGTAAACATAGGGCCAGGCGAGCGAGCCAGAGAAAGTGGCATGGGCAGTCAGTCCAAGTTTACTGGAGGCGACTGCGGCATGTTTGACCTGCTCGATCGCCCAGGCCGTGCGCGCTTCCCGCTTGCCGCGCAGGTGTGCCGGTGCAAAATTATCAAAGGCAGCGTCATGCGCAGGATGCACGGCAACCAACTGCCCTTCCAGATGCGTCGATAACTCGCTGATGCTGAGGCCATACTGCTTCAGCAATCCCAGCACTTCATCGCAGTAAGTCTGGCTGGTGGCTGCGCGTTGCAGATTAAATATCGCCGGGTGATTGCACGGGATCTGCAATGCCTGAAATCCCAAAGCGGATGCCCATTTCGCCAATCCTTCCAGTGAATTGAACGGGGCATCAGCGCCGATAAACTGTGAAAGGAAAATGCCCGGACCTTTTAACGTTTTCAAAAACCACCTCCAGTAACAACAAAAACTCAATCGCGATACTTAAATGTGAACATAAACAGCAGGGCAATCACGGCAGCCGCGATCGCCGGGATCCACCAGAATATGCCCCAACTGGCGGCCGATACCTGACCCGCGACCAGATGGTTATACAGCGCACCTGAAATCTGTGATCCCAGCAGCATGCCGATACCGTAGGTGAACATCACAATCATGCTCTGC
>NZ_DAMDQC010000157.1:0-10030 GCF_032082325.1 Pantoea sp. CTOTU50773
CTGCCGGGCCGTCCTCGCGCCGCTGACGCGGTGCCTTCGGCTTCCACGTCGTGCCTGCGGACCGTTCGGGTTAAGGGGTTCAGTTCAGGTAAGGCCGTCCTGGCCAACCCGAACTGCCAGTCGCCTCCCTGCGCCTGGCTCCTGGCCCAACGTAAAAGCCTCAGCGCTGCGGATAGCCCTTGCAGCAGCAGAGGCGCTCTGGCCTCAGCCATCGTGCCGTTTTTAACAGCATGCACTGTAGCTGAAGAGCGTGCTGGGGCTGTTCAGGGTAAGAGGCGCGCTCTGGCCTCAACCATTGTGTCCTTTTAACAGACTGCGTGATCACCCGGCGCTTAACTGGCAAGCATTACGCCATTAATAGCGACCACCCATCTCATGCCCGCAGTGCGGCAAAAAAGTGTTCCCGCACTGCTTCGGCATCCACGCCGAGGCACAAGCGCTGTGTGCGTAATCCGGCAAACGAATCTTCACGTGAGGCGAGGGCGCTGAGACGTCGCACTGTCTGTCCACGGCTGATGCCTTCCGTCACCACACGCACCGGTGCTTCGGTCACGGTAAACGCCTGCGGCAGGGCCAGCCAGGAGAGCGTCAACGTGTCATGCAGCGCCATGCCATCAAACCCTTCCTTTTGCAGACTGTACGCCAGATACGGACGGCATATCGCGCTGAGTACAGGCTGATTTAACTGCCGCACTTCATCGCCGGTGATCAGCACCTTGTGTGTCACATCCAGCGGTAATACCACCACCGGTAACGCCGAGGCCAGCACCTGATCGGCGGCATGCGGATCTTTCCAGATATTAAACTCGGCAAATGGCGAGACGTTGCCGGAATGGCCGTCGGTGCCAAATGCGCCGCCCATGATCACCAATTCTTTCACCAGCGGAATGATATCCGGCGCCTGATTGATGGCGCTGGCGATATTGGTCAGCGGCCCAATCGCCACGATGGTGATGGCATGGGGCTGTGCGCGCACGCTATCAATAATAAACTGCACCGCGCTGGGTGCTGCTTCACTGTGTGAGTTCTCGAATGCATCCCCTAATCCATCCAGGCCGTGCAGCGTGGCGGGCGCAGAAGGGGCTAATGCTAACGGACGGGAGCAACCGCGATAGACTGGTGCCTCAATCTCCATCTTCTCGCAGAACAGCCGGGCATTTTTCACCGCTTGCCCGACCGCCACATTGCCAAACACCGTGGTAATCCCCAGCAACCGCTGCGTCCGCGCCGCATACGCCAGCGCAAAGGCATCATCCACGCCAATATCAGTATCAAAAATCAGGGTACGCATCGGGATCTCCTCTCTTATGTTGTTCTCCACGTTAAAACATAATCGTGTGCAAAGGTAAGCCAATCGTTGACCGATATTGTCACCCCCGCGACGCCAGCGTATTATCATGCCGCTAAGGTGATGGCGTGCCACCTTCCCCAACCGCCGTTCTGGAAACAGACGGCTGATGACGCCTGACAACACTCGTATCCCTGCGCGGGAGACGGCGGTGTGTCAGGTGTTTTTCTGTCCTGCCGCGGCCCTGCGCGTAACTCATTTCAGGAGCTCCAAAGTATGTTGAAGTCATTACTGGCTGTTGTGCTCGGTGGTGCCGTGGGCTGTTCACTGCGCTGGCTTATTTCTCTGCGGTTCAACGCGCTGTTTCCCAATCTGCCACCGGGCACTTTAATGGTGAATCTGGTCGGTGGTTTTATCATCGGTGCAGCGTTGGCGTTTTTTGTCCGCAATCCGCATATTGACCCTTTCTGGAAACTGCTGATTGTCACCGGCTTATGCGGCGGTTTAACCACCTTCTCTACCTTTTCAGCGGAAATTGTCGGCTTGCTGCAAACCGGTAAATACCTCTGGGCGATGTCGAGCGTGATGGTGCATGTGATTGGTTCACTGCTGATGACCTTCGCCGGCTTTGCAGTGGTGAATCTGCTGGGATAAAAGCCCTGCGCATCACGGGCTTGAAATAACGCCTAAGAGGTAGATACTGGTCGGTGTTCTGTTTGCGTGACAAGCAGAACCTGTCACCGATTTATCCGGACGATTAGGGAGCCCGTTGATGCGAAGTAACCCCAAATTCCTTAACCTGGTGTTGTTAAACGGTGAACCTGAACAGAAACTGCGCGCGGCCCGTGCCGCCGGTTTCGATCAGGTCGAAATCTGGCGGGATGATGTTGAGGCAGCCACAGCGCAGCTGGCTCAACAGTTAAATCTTGGCTTTACCAATTTGCAGGTGCTGCGTGATTTTACCGGTGCGCCAGATCGTGAACGTCTGCAAAAGCGTGAAGAGCTGCGGCAGTTTATCCGGATTGCGCAGTCAATCGGTTGCAACACCATTCAGGCACCGGCCACCACGCGTGAAGATTGCGTGGCGGAGCGCATCGATGAAGATCTGCGTTGGATGGCCTCAGAAGCCGCGCGCTATAACATGCGCATCATGTACGAACCCATGGCGTGGTGCAGCGTTGATAATACGCTGCCGCTGGCGTGGGAACGATTGCAGCGCCTGGACCAACCGAATATTGGACTGGTGGTCGATCTGTTCCACATTTGTGCCTTGGGTGGGGACGCCTCACAGCTGGATGGCATTCCTGCCGATCGTATCTATGAAGTGCAACTGTGCGATATGGCGGAGATGCCGCCGCAAGAGAAGGGCGCGCTAAGTGATTATGCGCGCCATCAGCGGTTGTTGCCCGGCGACGGCATTATCGAAGTGGAACGCTTTGTCGATAAGCTGAAAAGCGCCAGCTATCGTGGCCCGGTCGGCATTGAAGTGTTTAACGATGGATTAAAAGCGCAGCCACCCGAAGTGGCTGCGCAACAAGCCTGGAACGCGTTAAATCGCTACTGGCCTTAATCCTGCAAGCACTGGGCGATAAAGGCGGCCGCTTGCATCGCACCCTGTGAAGAAATGGTATGACCGGTGGCGGCTTCAAAGCGCGCTTCCACCGTCACGCCTGCCGCTTGCAGGCGCTGTGCTGCTGACTCACTCTCGCTATACGGAATCACACCATCCGCTTTGCCGTGAATCAGCAACGCAGGCGTGTGCGAAGCCGGGGTTAATGCACCGTCAAACGACAATCGTCCGGAAAACGCCACCACGCCCGCCAGCGGATGACGGCCCTGTGCCAGTGCATCCAGCGCCATGATCGAGCCCTGAGAAAAGCCTACCAGAATCACTTTATCCCACGCGTCCGCCATGCCGTGTTGCGCCATCAACTGTTGCAGTGTCTCATCGAACGCTGCGCGGGCTTCACGCACCCGCGCCGGACGATTTTCTGGGGTAATGCCCGTCAGGCTAAACCACTGATAGCCCATTGCATGTTCAAACGGATAGGGCGCATTCGGCGAGGCAAAAGCCACATCCGGCAGCAGGCTGGCCCAATGCTGGCCGAGTCCTGCCAGATCGTCGCCATTACTGCCCACACCATGTAAAAAAATCACCAACGCTTTTGCCATCATCCTGCTCCTTAAAGTCCGTAATCCGCCATATCCGGGCCTACTGGCACAATCCCGTTCGGGTTCAGTGCCTTAATCGAATAGTAGCCCTGCTTGATATGGTCGATGTTCACTGTCTGACGCACACCCGAAACCGCCAGCATACTCTTCAGATAGCGATCGAGCAGCGGATAGTCGCGCAGGCAGCGCAGGTTACATTTGAACAGACCATGATAAGCAACGTCAAAACGCACCAGCGTCACGAACAGCCGAATATCGGCTTCGGTCAGGCGCTCGCCCAGCAGGAAAGTACGGCCATCTTTCAGACGCAGTTCCAGTTCGTCTAACTGGCTGAACACATCATTAAACGCTTGCTGATAGCTCACCTGCGTGGTGGCAAAGCCGGTACGATACACGCCGTTGTTGAGACGTGGATAGATCGATGCGTTGATCGCGTCGATCTCAGCGCGCAGATCTTCTGGATACAGATCGAGGCTGTTGTCTGCCAGATCGCCAAACCCGCTGTTCAGCATACGCAGGATGTCAGCAGATTCGTTGTTCACGATGGTCTGCGTCTTTTTATCCCACAGTACCGGCACCGTGGCGCGGCCTGTAAAGTCAGCATCGGCGCGGGTATAGAGTTCGTGGATGTACTCGGCTTTGTTAAGCCAGTCACGATCAGCACCCGGATAGTCACCGAAGTGCCAGCCCTGCGCACCCAGCTGCGGCTCGACCACCGAGACGCTGATCACTTTCTCCAGTCCTTTCAGGCTGCGTGCTACCAGTGTGCGTGATGCCCATGGGCAGATCAGTGCCACATACAGATGATAGCGATCCGGCTCGGCGGCAAATTCGCTGGAGCCATCTGCGGTGATCCAGTGGCGAAAACTGGACGTCTGACGGACAAATCCGCCCTGTTTATCGGTGGCTTGAACCGGGTGCCACTCTGCGCTCCACTTACCGTTAACCAACATATGCTCGACTCCTCTCTGGTGATGGAGTGAGCATACCGCGCTGCTGGTTGGGTGATAATCCGGGCAAAATGGCTTTCATTGCTTCCAAATTGGAAGGAATCAGCCGGGAGGATGCTGCTGGAAATGATCGGCGAGGAAATCAATCAGTAAGCGGGTTTTCTGCGCCAGATGGCGAGCGGGGGGATAGAGGGCAAACAGGCCCATCGGCGGCGTGGCGAAGTTATCCAGCAGCGAGACGATTTCGCCGCGTTGTAGCGCAGGTGCTGCAATAAAACCCGGTAAACGTGCGATACCCAATCCGGCGATGGCTGCCTGTAAACAGGCTCCGGTATTGGAAAAACACAGGCGGCCGCGAATCGGCATGCTTACGCTGTCGCCGCACGGCGTCACAAACGGCCAGTGCCAGGGATCGCGGAAGTTGGTGTCACTGATACATTGATGCGCAGCCAGGTCGCGCCAGTGCTGCGGTGTGCCTTGTTGCAGCAGATAGCCCGGCGAAGCCGCTACGCGAATCGGCACATCGCCCAAACGACGTGCAATCAGGCTACTGTCATCTAGTTTACCAATGCGAATCGCCATATCGAAGCCTTCATCGACGATGTTCACTGCACGATCGGAGAAGTTAACGTCCAGTTCAATCAACGGATAGTGACGCGCAAATGCGACCAATACGCTGGCGAGCACCGCCGTACCAAAGGTGCCGGGCGCACTGATTTTTAAGCGCCCCGTCGGCGTGGTGGCATTTTCGCGTACCGTGGCATCCAGCGTGTCGAAAGCATCCAGCAGGGTTTTCACGCGTTCGTAATAGGCGCGACCCACTTCAGTGGCTGAGAGTGCACGCGTGCTGCGCTTGAACAACTGCACGCCGAGTTCCTGCTCCAGCCGGGAAACCAGCTTGGAGGCCTGCCCGCTGCTGGTGCCCAGTCGCTCGGCCGCCCCGGCAAAGCTGCCTACTTCCAGCACCGCGACAAACATGCGGTCACAATCGAGACGATCCATGGCGGTTCCTGAACAGCGAAAAAGGTGAGTATACACATTCGTTATCGAGACACGGTAAATCGTGCTGCTATCACTGATTGCCAAATGCGACAATATGTCGCACAATCACCTCTGTTGTACGTCTGGCAATGACGTATCAATGGAACCACCCTCACAACAACGTATCGGGTGACGACAATAAGAGGTTTAAATATGGCAACCAGCGTCCGCTTAGACGATGATTTTGTTGAAGATGTGAAAACACATGCAGAAGCCATGAGCCGCAGCGTGCCTAAGCAGATTGAGCATTGGGCGAAGATTGGTCGCATCGCGGAGGATAACCCCGATCTGACGTTCTCCTTCATCAACGAAATCTTACTGGCTAAAGCAGAAATGGATAACGGCAAGGTCAAAAAATATGTGCGCAGAAAAGACCGGACAGGAAGTTGAGATTTATCAGACCCGCCGTTTTGACAAGGCTTTTAACCGCCTGACGGAACAGGATCAGGAGGGTGTTGATCAAGAGATTGGCCGCATTATTGCTATCCCAGAGATCGGTGAACGCAAAAAGGGCGACCTGAGCTATCTCTGGGTGCACAAGTTTTACCTGAGCAAGCAGCAATATCTGTTGGGTTACAGCTGGGTCGATCAGAGACTGGAAATCTATCTTCTGAGCCTCGGTACACACGAAAATTATTATGACGACCAGAAGCAACATCGTAAAAACGACCTGAAACTCATCGGCTAACAGAGTCGCTTCCTTAAGCGGTGGAAGCGTCCTTTCCAATCCAAACCCCTCCGGCGTGATTCATGCCAATAGATGGTCGATGCACATTCAGTGCGCCCCCTCTTTTCCCCTGCGACAAAACCTGTTGAACTAGCTGTTCGCCTTAAGCTGGCCGGGAGCCATGCATGTCTTTGCTTCACCTGTCGTCGCTGGCGGAGATTTCCGCCCTCGAATGGGATGCGCTGTTACCTGACGATCAACCGTTTTTACGCCATGCCTTTCTGCTCACGCTGGAAGAGAGTGGCAGTGTGCGGCCGGAAAACGGCTGGCAGGCGGATCACTTGCTGTGGCGTGAAAAGGGCGTGCTGAGCGCCGCGCTGCCGGGCTATCGCAAACGCAATTCGCAAGGTGAATACGTCTTTGATCACGCATGGGCTGATGCCTGTCACCGCGCCGGCATTCCATACTATCCAAAGTGGCTGGGGGCGATTCCGTTCAGCCCGGTTACGGGTGCGCGTTTATTGGGCGAGCAAGCCGCCATCAGCCAGCTGCTCGCAGCGTTGCCCGATGAACTGCTGCAAAACGGCCTGAGCGGCGCACATATCAATTTCACCACGCCGTTTGCCAACGATGTGATGGAGCAGCAGCCCGACTGGCTGGCGCGTCTCGGCATCCAGTATCACTGGCACAACAAAGGCTACCGCGATTTTCAGGATTTCCTCGACACGCTGATGTCACGCAAACGCAAACAACTGCGTAAAGAGCGCGAACAGGTGGCGAGCAGCGGCTTTGAGTTCAACTGGTATCGCGGTGACGAACTCAGCGAAGATCAGTGGGATTTCGTCTACACCTGCTACGCCAACACCTATGCGGTGCGCGGGCAGCGTCCTTATCTCACGCGGCAATTCTTCAGCCTGCTGACCGAACGCATGCCGCGATCGATTCGCGTGGTGATCGCCACGCTGCAGGGCCATCCGGCCGCCATGGCGTTCTATCTGGTGGATGGCAACTCGCTGTACGGGCGTTACTGGGGCTGCCTGGGGGAGTTTGATCGCCTGCACTTTGAAACCTGCTTCTATCAGGGCATGGATTTTGCGATTGCCGAGGGATTACAGCGTTTTGATGCGGGAGCGCAAGGCGAGCACAAACTGGTGCGCGGCTTCGAACCGCAGATCACTCATTCCTGGCACTACCTGTGCCATCCGGGGCTGCGCGAAGCCGTAGAAGAATATTTAGTGCAGGAGCGGGCAGGGATTCGCGCCTATGCCATTGAAGCGCGCGAAGCCCTGCCATATCGACGCGGCGATTAGTCTTCGCCGACAAAGCCACCGGTCTGATGCTGCCACAGGCGCGCGTAAAGCCCGTTGTGCGCCAGCAGTTCGCGGTGGTTGCCCATCTCAACAATCTCACCTTTATCCAGCACCACCAGTCGATCCATTTTGGCGATAGTCGAGAGACGGTGCGCGATGGCAATCACCGTTTTGCCCTGCATCAGCGTTTCCAGGCTCTCCTGAATCGCCGCTTCGACTTCGGAATCGAGGGCGGAAGTGGCCTCATCCATGATCAGAATCGGCGCATCTTTCAGCAGCACGCGGGCGATGGCGATACGTTGACGCTGACCGCCGGACAGTTTCACTCCGCGCTCACCCACATGCGCATCCAGCCCGGTACGGCCCTGTGGATCGGACAGCAGCGTAATGAACTCATCGGCGCGGGCGCGGATAATCGCCGCCTGCAGTTCGTCTTCGGTGGCGTTTGGGCGTCCGTACAGCAAGTTTTCTCGAATCGAACGGTGCAGCAGCGACGTGTCTTGAGTGATCATGCCGATCTGGCCGCGCAGGCTCTCCTGCGTGACTTCGGCGATGTTGTGATCGTCAATCAGGATGCGCCCGCCGTTGATGTCATAAAGCCGCAACAGCAGGTTCACCATTGTCGATTTACCGGCACCGGATGGCCCAATCAGGCCGATTTTTTCACCCGGTTTGATATTCAGGTTGAGGCGATTGATCACCTGGCGGCTGCCGCCGTAATCAAAGCGCACATCTTCAAAGCGGATCTGACCCTGCGTTACCTGCAGGTTTTTCGCCTGCGGCTCATCCTGTACGCTGAGCGGCTGCGCGATGGTGTTCAATCCATCCTGCACCATGCCGATATTTTCAAAGATGCCGTTCACCACCCACATGATCCAGCCGGACATGTTCACTAAGCGGATCACCAGACCGGTGGCCAACGCAATCGCACCGACGCTGATCAGCGACTGGCTCCACAGCCACAATGCCAGGCCAGAAGTGCTGACAATCAGCAGACCATTCAGCGTCGATAGTGTGATATCCATGGTGGTGACCATGCGGCTGGCGTGCTGGGTTTTGTCGGTCTGCTCCTGAATCGCTTCGCGCGCGTAGCGTTTCTCCAGATCGTTATGTGCGAACAGTTTGATGGTGGCGATATTGGTATAGCCATCGACGATGGTGCCCATCAGTTTGGATCGCGCCTCGGAAGAGACCACCGAACGTTGCTTCACGCGCGGCACAAAGAAGCTCAGAGAGACGCTATACGCCACAATCCAGATAATCAGTGGAATCATCAGGCGCCAGTCGGCCTCGGCAAACAGCACCAGCGAAGTCACCGCGTAAATCACCACATGCCAGATGGCATCCACCAGCTGCACCGCGGAATCGCGCAGGGAGTTGCCGGTCTGCATGATGCGCTGGGCGATACGTCCGGCGAAATCGTTCTGGAAGAAGTTCAGGCTCTGGCGCAGCACGTAGTTGTGATGCTGCCAGCGGATCATGCTGGTCATGCTCGGGTTGATACTCTGATGCACCAGCATATCGTGCAGCGCAATAATCACCGGCCGCAGAATCAGCGCGACAAACCCCATCCATAGCAGCACTTGCCAGTTGTCGGTGAACAGCGTGGCGGGCGTCGAGTGATTGACCAGATCGATGATGCGGCTGAGATAGCTGAACAGCGCCACTTCAATCAGCGCCTGCGCTAATCCCACAATCAGCAGGGCGACAAAGCTCGGCCACACCTGACGCAGATAATAGAGGTAAAACGGCCAGACGCTGGAAGGGGGAGAATCGGTTGGTGCATCCTGGAAAATATTGATAAAACGTTCAAAACGACGATACAACATAAAGTCACTCTTCCGTTTGGTGAGAGTTAACAGCTTAGTGCAAGTGAAAGGGATTACCGACATGGATCTGATCATTCGCGGTCGCGAACCGGCCGATGCGGCCGCTTATCAACGCCTTTACAGCCACCCCGACGTGTATCGCTGGACCACGCAGCTGCCGTTTCCCAGCGTGCAAACCTGGCAGAAAAAATTCGAAAACATGGACGCGGCGGGCTATATCGGTTTCGTGGCCGAAATTGATGGGCAGATGGTGGGCGAGCTGACGCTGTTTGTCGAACAGCGCCCGCGTACGCGTCACAGCATCAGTTTTGGTATCAGCGTCGATCCAGCGTTTGGCGGGCGGGGTATCGGTGAGAAACTGATTCGCAACGCCATCGACTATGCCTTTAACTGGCTCGGTGTGGTGCGTATTGAGCTGGAAGCGTTTCATGACAACGCGCGTGCGATACGGTTGTACCAGCGCCTCGGCTTTGAGCAAGAGGGCGTGAAGCGTAAAGCCTGCCTGCGTGAGGGGGAGTATCACGACATCGTGGTCATGGCGAAACTGCGGGAGTAATCGTGGATTGCGCAATACATTGCGCCGTCGCAGGACGGCGCGGTTTATCGCGCGGTATTGGCCTTAATTACTGACTCTTCTCCACGTACTTCTGCATATTCTCTTTGGTCACCAGTTCAAACGGGATCCACACGTGTGAATCCACTTTCTCGCCTTTCATCAGCTTCTGCGCTACATCCACCGAGGCTTTGCCCTGACCAATCGCATCCTGGAACAC
>NZ_DAMDQC010000158.1:0-9812 GCF_032082325.1 Pantoea sp. CTOTU50773
AGCTCCATATGCATTGCGCCTGGCGCGATATAGGCGTGACCCGGCAGAATACGTTCGCCATCCTCCGCCTCTTTCACGGTGATCTGGCAGAGCTTGTTCAGCCGCTCGGCAAACGAGCGGGTAAAACCTGGCGGCATATGCTGCGTGATCAGCAGCGCCGGACTGGTCGCGGGCAGCGGCTGCAGTACATGGCGAATCGCCTCGGTGCCGCCGGTGGAAGAGCCAATCGCAATCAGCTTCTCACTACTCAGCAGCGGGCCAGCTTTCAGCATCACCGGGCCGGGTGTGGCCGGGCGCGCATGCAATTTGGCTCGCGCCGCTGCGCGAATTTTGTCGGCGATCATCTGGCTGTACGCCAGCATGCCTTCGCGAATACCCAACTGCGGCTTAGTGACGAAATCCACTGCGCCCAATTCCAGCGCGCGTAATGTCACTTCCGATCCTTTACCGGTCAGCGATGACACCATCACGACTGGCATCGGACGCAGGCGCATTAACTTCTCAAGGAAGTCGAGGCCATCCATACGCGGCATTTCGACGTCCAGCGTCAGCACCTGTGGGTTGTACTGCTTGATTAAATCCCGCGCCACCAACGGATCGGGCGCGGTGGCGACCATCTCCATATCGGCGTGGCTGTTGATGATCTCCGTCATCAACTGTCGCATTAGCGCGGAGTCATCCACGCACATCACGGTGATTTTGCTCATCGTCTTTCCTTGGTCAATCCATAGACTGTCTGTCCACGCAGCCAGAACTCTTTACTGATCTGGCTGAAGTTCTCTGAGTGTCCAGCGAACAGCACACCGCCGGGCTTCAGCAGGGGAACGAAACGGCGCAGAATTTTTTCCTGCGTCTCTTTATCGAAATAGATCATCACGTTGCGACAGAAAATTGCGTCGAACGGACCCGGCAACGCCCAGTCGTTGGCCAGTAAATTCAGCTGCGAATAGTTCACCATGCTGGCGAGATCGGAGCGAACGCGTACCATACCTTCATGCGGGCCGGTGCCACGCAGGAAAAAGCGTTGCAGCTGCGATTGCGATAAGGTGCGCAGCTCTTCCTGGCGATACACCCCCGCCACGGCCTTTTCCAGTACTTGTGTATCAATGTCGCTGGCGTGGACCTGGAATTTGCCTGGTCCGGTACCCAGCGTTTCGGCCAACGTCATGGCGATGGAGTACGGCTCTTCGCCGGTTGAGGCGGCGGTACTCCACACGCTGTAACTGCCACTGCGCTTACGCGCATGATCCGCGAGGATCGGGAAATGGTGCGCCTCGCGGAAAAATGAGGTCAGATTGGTGGTCAGTGCGTTAATAAACGCCTGCCATTCTGCACTGTTCTGGTCTTGCTCCAGCAACGCCAGATAACGACCAAAATCATCAATGTTCAGCGTGCGCAAACGGCGCACTAAGCGGTTATAAACCATCTCCCGCTTGTGATCGGCCAGCACGATGCCTGCGCGTTGATAGATCAGCTGGCTGATACGACGAAAATGCGTATCTGAAAGCGGCAGGCGCTGCACCATTTGCGAGAGCAGCGTTGTTGCTTCACTTTGATCCAATAACGTCGATTTCTTCATGTCAGGTCACCCGGCAACAAACTGATTAAATTGTGATACTGCGATTACTGCTGCGCTGCCAGTTGGGCCGCCTTGCGGCGGCCATACGGATTAAAAGGTTTCCCAGTTATCGTCCGCGCTACGTGCACCTGCGGGTTGAGCCAGCGCTTTGACTGCGGCTGGACGCAACATTTTTGGCGCTGTAGATAGGTTAACGGCCTGAGCGACAAATTCTTTACCAATATTGAACACCGCAACCGACTGTTTCAGTCGACTGGCCTGATCTTCCAGTGCGGCAGCCGCCGTGGCTGACTCTTCTACCAGCGCGGCGTTCTGCTGTGTCACGCGATCCATCTCGTTCACGGCCAGACCCACCTGGTCGATTCCGCGACTCTGCTCATCCGACGCCGAGGCGATTTCGCCCATGATGTCGGTGACGCGAGTGACGGCGTTGACGATGTTGGTCATGGTTTCGCCCGCGCTCTCCACCAGCACCGAACCGGTGTTGACGCGACTCACCGAGTCTTCGATCAGACCTTTGATCTCTTTCGCTGCCTGGGCGCTGCGCTGTGCCAGACTGCGCACCTCACCCGCCACCACCGCAAAGCCACGGCCCTGTTCACCCGCACGTGCCGCTTCAACCGCCGCGTTGAGTGCCAGAATGTTGGTCTGGAACGCGATGCCATCGATCACACTGATGATATCCGCGATTTTCTTCGAGCTGCCGGTGATCTCTTTCATGGTGGTGACCACGCCATCCACCACTTTGCCGCCGTGCTGCGCGGTTTCAGAGGCAGTCAACGCCAGTTGTGAAGCCTGACGGGCGTTTTCGGCGTTCTGCTTCACGGTCGCGGTCAACTGCTCCATGCTGGCAGCCGTCTCTTCCAGAGAAGCGGCCTGCTGTTCAGTACGTGAAGAGAGATCGTTGTTACCCATGGCGATTTCGCTGGCACCGGTGTAGATAGCGTCTGAACCATCACGCACGGTACGCACGGTATTCGCCAGCTCCTGCTGCATGTGCTGCAGTGAGCTGAGCAATTCACCCATCTCGTTGCGCATACTGACATCAATCTGCTGCGTCAAATCACCACGTGCGATGTGACGGATATGGTCGATGCTCTGTTTCAACGGACGAATCAGCACGTTGCGCATGCCGCTCCACACCAGTGCAATCACCAGCAGGGTCACCAGTAAAGTACCGATCACCAGCATGATGGAGTGCTGATAGGCGCTTTCGTTGGCATCAATACCCTGCTTTGCCAGCACGATGTTGTAGTTCAGCCATGCGGTGTAATCCTTCTCGAATTTATCCTGCATACCCTGCGTTGGTTGATCGACAAAGCCTTTAAAGTTCCCGTTACCCAGGAAATCAATCAGCTCGGCCAGTCCACCACGGAAGGCGTTGTAGTTGGCCTGCAGCGTCTTAACGTTCTCTGCGCTTTTGCCCTTCTCAGACAAATTCGCGTTGAACTCGGCAAAAGCCTGGTCAGCGTTTTTCAACTCCTCACTTGCCAGCGCCACCAGTTCTTTCACGGTCGCACCTGATCCAGCCTGCTGGCTATCCAGCAAATAGCGGATCCCTGCACGGTTCAGCGTGTTACGCGCCTGAACCAGCGATACCCAAGAGGTGCCCATCGCCCGTTGCAGCGTGCTGAGACGCTGGTTGTAGGCAAAATTCTCTTTATCGGCTTTCACCGTGGTAAAAAACATCCCTCCGGAAAACAGCTGCAGCAAGGCAAACAGTGCCAGCACACATAACAGCCCGGAAACGACACGAATACGACTAAACATAAACACCTCATTGGTTGGCGGATCGCTCCTGTTATCGGCGTTCGCAGGGGGATCTTTAAGTTGTCTGCAACGGGTTGGACCAGCGGGAATTAGGGAGGATCAGGGATAAATTAAAGTGTGGCGACAGGTGTGCGGGCGCACCTGCGTGCGCCCGGTTAAAAACGTTTAAAATGTCTCCCAGTTGCTGTCACTGACGGGCGCCGTCACGGCTTTGCGTGGTGCACTCAGCATTGGCTGCGCGCTCTGTGGCTGACGCACTGCGGCAGTGGCCTGTGAAGCACGCGGCACGCGGAACACCGCCACTGACTGGCTCAAACGGCTGGCCTGCTCTTCCAGTGACGCCGCTGCAGCGGCGGATTCTTCCACCAGCGAGGCATTCTGCTGGGTCACGCGATCCATCTCGGTGACGGCCTGGCCGACCTGATCGATACCGCGACTCTGCTCATCAGATGCTGAAGCAATTTCGCCCATGATATCGGTCACGCGCGTCACCGCATCGACGATATCATTCATGGTTTCACCGGCAGTACCCACCAGCTGTGAACCGCTGTTCACCCTGTTCACCGAGTCTTCAATCAGGCCTTTAATCTCTTTGGCTGCCTGCGCACTGCGCTGTGCCAGATTACGCACTTCACCGGCCACCACCGCAAAGCCACGCCCTTGCTCACCGGCACGCGCCGCTTCTACCGCCGCGTTCAGTGCCAGAATATTGGTCTGGAAAGCAATGCCATCGATCACGCTGATGATATCGGCGATTTTCTTCGAACTGCCAGCAATGTCATGCATGGTGCGCACAACACCATCCACCACTTCGCCACCTTTACGCGCGGTATCAGAAGCACTGAGCGCCAGCTGAGATGCCTGACGGGCGTTCTCGGCATTCTGCTTCACGGTAGCCGTCAGTTGCTCCATGCTGGCCGCCGTCTGTTCCAGCGAAGCCGCCTGCTCTTCAGTACGCGCGGAGAGATCGTTGTTGCCCGCCGAGATTTCGCTCGCGCCGGTAAAGATGGCATCAGAGCCGTCACGCACGTTGCTGACGGTACGCACCAGCGACTGCTGCATCTCATGCAGGCTGGCCGCCAGTTGGCTCATCTCGTTGCGTCCTTCCACGGCAATATGCTGCGTCAGATCGCCAGAAGCGATATGGCGGATATGGCCCAGCAGCTGATGCAATGGCTGGATCAGTACCGCACGCAGGCCAAACCAGCAGCCGACAATTACGAACACCACCACCAGCGCCACCACTGCCAGCAGCCACATCATCATATGGAACGCTTGCTGATTTTGCGCCACGCCTTCCGCCGCCAGTGTGCTTTGCGCCGTGCGCCACTCAGCATAGGTGGCCTTCATCTTCACCTGTTTGGCTTCAATGTTCTGCGCAAACATGCCTTGCAGATCGTTGGCTTTTAAACGTTCCAGCATCGCTTTCAGGCCATCGTTGAAGGCGGCGTAGTCCGTTTCCAGGCGATCGCGCAGTGCGTCCGGCAAGCCTGGCGTACCCGGCAGATCGTAGTAACGCTGGTAGTGCCCGGCAGCCACATCCAGCTGCTTTTCAGTCTGTGCAATCAGCGCCTGAAGCTGGCCGCCGTTGGACTGTGCCGCCATACTGCCCTGCATGCGCAGCATCGCGCGGTTTAACACGGTACGGGTCTGGTTGAGTTCGATCCAGGCATCGGACATCGCGCCGACGTTGTTGGTCGACGTCTGTGCCACGGCAAAAGCTTCTTTATCTTTTTGTAAGGCAGACCAGAACAATCCGCCCGACAGTAACTGCAAAGCACCAAAGACCAGCAAGACTGCGATCAGGCTGGTGACAACATTGATTCGTTTTAACATGGGTTCTCCAAAGAGTGAGGCATTTCGGCTCCCGCTGTTATCGACCGCAGTTGTTAAATTTTGAGGGGCTTTAACGGATTTTACGAAATATAATTCTGCCAATAACTTTCTTTACAGAGTTTTATAACTAAAGAAATTGTCATTAAAAAAAATGCGCCTTTATCGGGCAAACGATAAAAGCGCATTGATGCTTTTGGAATAAAAGGATATTGCGGCAGTGGGTGCGCCAGCGCACACCACTGCAAACGATTAAAACGTTTCCCAGTTACTGTCGCTGACTGGTGCAGTCACAGCTTTACGTGGTGCACTCAACACCGGCGGCGCGATCTGCGGATGGCGCACCACGGCACTGGCCATGCCAGGCTGTTCGGCACGCGGCACACGGAATACCGCCACAGACTGGCTCAGACGGCTGGCCTGCTCTTCCAGCGAAGCCGCTGCCGCAGCAGACTCTTCTACCAGCGAGGCGTTCTGTTGGGTCACGCGGTCCATTTCCGTCACAGCCTGACCGACCTGATCGATACCACGACTCTGTTCATCAGACGCTGAGGCGATTTCGCCCATAATATCGGTCACACGGGTGACCGCATTGACGATCTCACTCATGGTTTCACCGGCGGTACCCACCAGCTGCGAACCGCTGTTGACGCGATTGACAGAATCTTCAATCAGACCCTTAATCTCTCTCGCCGCCTGGGCGCTGCGCTGTGCCAGGTTGCGAACTTCACCTGCCACCACCGCAAAGCCACGCCCCTGCTCGCCAGCGCGCGCCGCTTCCACCGCGGCATTCAGCGCAAGGATGTTGGTCTGGAAGGCGATACCGTCAATCACGCTGGTGATATCAGCGATCTTCTTTGAACTCCCGGCGATATCGCTCATGGTGCGTACGACGCCTTCCACCACGTTGCCGCCCTTTTGCGCGGTTTCCGAGGCACTCAACGCCAGCTGTGACGCCTGGCGGGCATTTTCGGCGTTCTGTTTCACTGTCGCGGTCAGCTGTTCCATGCTGGCTGCGGTCTGTTCCAGCGAGGCAGCCTGCTCTTCCGTACGAGCAGAAAGATCGTTGTTACCTGCCGAGATTTCACTCGCACCGGTGAAGATGGCATCAGATCCGTCACGCACGTTACTGACAGTACGCACCAGCGACTGCTGCATGTCATGCAGGCTGCTCGCCAGTTGGCTCATCTCATTGCGGCCTTCAACGCTAATACTCTGGGTCAGGTCACCCTGCGCGATCGACTGAATGTGGGCAATGTTAGTGTTCAATGGATTAATCAGGATGCGACGCAGGTTCACCCAGCACAGTCCAATCACCACTAATACCACCACCATGATAGCGCCCAGAATCCAGCTCATGCGGCTGAAGGCATCGGCATTTTTTTCCTGGCCTTGTGCTGCCAGTTTCGCCACATCCGCACGCCAGTCGGTGTAAGTTTTCAGGAACTTACTTTGGCTCGGTGCCACCGGCACGCTGCCCGCTTTCGATAAATCGTTGGCGAGAAGCGCATCCTGCATCTGGCTCAATGCCGTGGCGTAAGCGGTATAGCCCTCATCCAGTTGACCTGTGAGTTCCTTATTTTGTCCCGGTGTATCCGGAATCGCTTTATAGAGTTTGAAATTATCCGCTGCTTTTTGCTGGAACTGTTTGCTGTCGTTGAACAGCCCCTCAATATCCGGCTCTTTGTTGGCCAGTTTACTGGTGGCGATACGCAACTGGATGCGCGTCAACACAACACGGCTTTGGTTGAGGCTCATGTAAGCATCATTCAGCGCCGAAAGGTTTTGGCTCGCTAACTGCGACACATTGAAGCTGGATTTGTCGTCGTTTAAGGCTTTGAGGAATATTGAACCGGATATGACCTGCAGCAGGCCAAACATCAGTAGCACCACCAGCAGACTGGTGACGACGCGAATTTTTTTTAACATAGATAGCCCTGGGAAAAGTAAGTAAATGGAACGCAATATTTATCGGCGGGCGAGGCAGGGAGTTTAATGAAAGTTGTGTGAATAAATATTGTTATTATCTGATTTTTATAGGGATTATTTCAGAGCGGAATTATCACGGGCCGATGCTGCCAGCCCGTGATTGTCGATGATTACGCGCTACGCAGCGTATCCACCAGCGCCATCTCTTCGCTGCTCAGCAGCTTCTCGATGTCGACCAGAATCAGCATACGTTCGCCCAGTGCGCCGAGGCCGGTCAGGTACTCGGTGGACATGGTGACCGCGAATTCCGGTGCCGGACGAATCTGTTCCTGCATCAGAGACAGCACGTCAGACACGCCATCCACCACGATACCCACGACGCGGTGCTCAAGATTCAGCACGATCACCACGGTGTTTTCGTTGTATTCCACATCCTGCTGCGCGAACTTCACACGCAGGTCGATGATTGGCACGATCACGCCACGCAGGTTCGTCACACCCTTGATGAATTCTGGGGTGTTGGCGATACGCGTTACCTGATCGTAACCCCGAATCTCCTGCACTTTAAGAATGTCGATGCCGTACTCTTCGTCACCCAGGGTGAAAACTAAGAATTCCTGGCCCACGGTTTCGCCAGCGATTTTGGTCACGGTTGCCATGTCAGTCATTTTTTTGCCCTTTATTTATCTATTACGCTGCGGCACCGGCCACACGCTTTTCACGGTTCAACGATTGCAGTGCAGAGACATCCACAATCAGCGCCACACTACCATCGCCGAGGATGGTGGCGGCTGAAATGCCCGGCACTTTGCGGTAGTTGCTTTCCAGGTTCTTCACCACCACCTGATGCTGGCCAATCAGCTGATCCACCAGCAGTGCATAACGGCGGCCTGCGCTCTGCAGAATCACCACGATGCCCTGGGTCGCGTCGGTTTTGGCATTCTGCACATCAAACACATTCCACAGCTCAACCAGCGGCAGGTATTCGCCACGCACTTCCAGCACGCGCTCGCCACCGGCCAGCGGTTTCAGCTCTTCAGCCGTTGGCTGCAGGGATTCCATCACCGCGTTCAGCGGCAGAATGAACACTTCATCCGCCACGCGCACTGACATGCCATCAAGAATGGCCAGCGTCAGTGGCAGCAGGATGCGAATAGTGGTGCCTTTGCCCTGCTTCGAAGAGATTTCGACGTGACCGCCCATCTCCTGAATGTTTCGTTTTACCACGTCCATGCCCACACCACGGCCGGACACGTCAGTGACCTGCTCCGCCGTTGAGAAGCCCGGTGCGAAGATCAGCATGCCGACTTCTTCATCGCTCATGCTGTCGCTGACCGGCAGGCCAGAGGACAGGGCTTTCGCCAGAATACGTTCACGGTTCAGACCGGCACCGTCATCGATCACTTCGATGCAGATATTGCCGCCCTGATGTTCCGCTGACAGCGTCAGATTGCCCACCGCTGTTTTGCTCGATGCCAGACGCTTCTCTGGCGTTTCGATACCGTGGTCAAGGCTGTTACGCACCAGATGCGTTAACGGATCGATAATGCGCTCGATCAGGCTCTTATCCAGTTCAGTAGAGCTACCCAGCAGCGTCAGCTCCACTTCTTTGCCCAGCTTGCTGGCCAGATCGCGCACCAGACGCGGGAAGCGGCTAAACACATACTCCATCGGCATCATACGAATCGACATCACCGACTCTTGCAGGTCACGCGCGTTACGCTCCAGCTGGCCCATGCTGTTCAGCAGGTCGCCGTGAGCCACAGGATCCAGTTCGCCAGAACGTTGTGCCAGCATTGATTGGGTAATCACCAATTCGCCGACCAGGTTGATCAGCTGATCCACCTTCTCAACCGCAACACGAATACTGCTGGATTCGCTGGTTTTGGCCGGCGCTGCCGCACGTTTCGCTTCACGTTTGGCTGGCGGGGTGATGTCGGTTACGGTGGCGGTTTGCACCGGTGCAGGGGCTTCCACCGCAACGGCTTCGGCAGGTGCTGCTGCGACGGCGGCCGCGCCTTCCGGGAAGTGAATCTGCGCTTCATCAATCACAAAACAGAGCACCGCAACGATGTCGTCTTTACCGACGCCATCAATGGTCACTTCCAGCGAGTTGGTGCCTTTCACCACGTTGGAGACAGTGCCGAGATTACCCAGCTCCTCCAGCATCAGTTCCGGCTCTTTCTCTTTCAAATCGATCAGTTGCAGGCGTAAACCCGCGGCCGCTGCCGGGGCGGCGGCGATCTCCACCACGTCGGCCACTTTTGCCGGCTCGGGTGCGATTCCTTTGGCTTCCAGCGCCAGCTGACGCAGTGCTTCGCAGATATATTTGAAGTTTTCTGCGTTGGGTTCCTGCGCCGTTTTATAGGCATCGAGCTGTTCTTGCATAATATCTTTGGTTTCCAAAAACAGGTTGATGATGTCGGTGCTAAGCTGCATTTCGCCGCGGCGCGCACCATCCAGAATGTTTTCCAGGATGTGGGTGGTTTCCTGTAAAACCGTAAAGCCAAACGTACCGGCTCCGCCCTTAATGGAGTGGGCGGCGCGGAAGATGGCATTCAACTGCTCGGAATCGGGCTCCTGGGGATCCAATCCCAACAGGTGTTGCTCCATATCCGCTAACAGCTCATCGGCTTCATCGAAAAACGTCTGGTAAAAATCGCTGATGTCCATGCTCACGGGATCACCTCGGCTGTGAGGG
>NZ_DAMDQC010000159.1:0-9785 GCF_032082325.1 Pantoea sp. CTOTU50773
ACGGCATCGTATTTAGCGCCAGTGGCTTTACCCAGCGTTTACCAGAACTGCTGAAAAAACTGGTTGAGGGTTACGCCAGCTTCCAGCCTGATGCACAGCAGCTGGAACAGGCAAAATCCTGGTATCTGGATCGACTGGAAGCCGCCGAGAAGGGCAAAGCCTTCGAGCAGGCGATTCAACCGATGCAGATGCTGTCACAGCTGCCGTATACCCAGCGTGAGACGCGCCGCAAGTTAGTGAAAGATCTGACGCTGAAAGACGTGACGGATTACCGTGATGCCTTACTGCGCAACGCCACGCCGGAAATGATGGTGGTGGGCAACCTCTCCGCCGATCGCGTTAAACAGCTGGGCACCGATCTGCAACAGCAGTTGCACAGCGATGGTCACAGTTACTGGCACAGCGATTACGTGGTGATCGATAAAGCCATGAAGGCCAACCTGCAAACCGCAGGAAGCAGCACGGATTCAGCACTGGCAGCACTCTACGTGCCACTGGGTTACGACGAGTATCAAAGCATGGCCAACAGCACCATGTTGAGCCAGATTGTCCAACCCTGGTTCTATAACCAACTGCGCACCCAGGAACAGTTGGGCTATGCGGTGTTCTCGTATCAGATGCCGATTGGTCGCCAGTGGGGGATTGGCTTCCTGCTGCAAAGCAACAGCAAGCAGCCAGCCTATCTGATGCAGCGCTTTGAGGCGTTTTATCCGCAGGCTGAGCAACGCCTGCGCGACATGAAACCGGAAGATTTTGCCCAGTATCAGCAGGCGCTGATCAATGACTTAAAACAGCGCCCGCAAACGCTTGATGAAGAAGCGAATCGCTACAGCCGTGACTTCAACCGGCAGAATTTTGCTTTCGATACCCGTGAAAAAGCCATCGAGCAGATTCAAAAGCTCACGCCGCAGGGCGTGGCCGATTTCTTCCATAAAGCGGTGCTGGAACAGCAGGGTATGGCGATGATTTCGCAGATTGGCGGTAGCCACGATGGCGCCACCAAAGATGATTATGCACCTCTGCCGGGCTTCACGACCTGGGATCAGGTGGAGAAGCTACAGCAATCCCTGCCGGTTAAGAGTGACGCGCAATGAGTCTGATTCAGCCGCCAGAACCGCTCAATCCGCTGACGCTGCCGTTGCGTGGCGAGCGGCTGATTGAGGCGTCTGCTGGAACCGGTAAAACCTTCACTATTGGTCTGCTTTATCTGCGGCTTTTGTTGGGGCTGGGCGGGCAACATGCCTATGCCCGGCCACTGTCGGTCGAAGAAATTCTGGTCGTGACCTTTACTGAGGCGGCCACCGCAGAGCTGCGCGGACGTATCCGTGCCAACATCCATGAGCTGCGGCTGGCCTGCATTCGCGGTACCAGCCGCAATCCGATGCTGATGCAGTTGCTACTGGAGATGCCGCAACCTGCAGAAGCGGCATCGCTACTGCTGGCTGCAGAGCGGCAGATGGATGAAGCGGCGATCTTTACCATCCACGGCTTTTGTCAGCGCATGCTCAATCTCAACGCCTTTGAATCCGGCATGCTGTTTGAACAGCAGCTGATTGAAGATGAACAACAGCTGCTGCGTCAGGCCACTGCCGATTTCTGGCGTCGCCACTGTTATCCACTCTCGCTGGATATCGCCCGCGTGATTGTCAGTGAGTGGAGTGGTCCGGAGCAATTGCTGGCGACGTTGCGGCCGTGGCTGCAAGGCGAATCACCTAACCTGCGTTTAGCGCCCGCTGACGACGAAACGCTGACGATGCGCCACAACGAAAACCTGGCGCGTATTAACGCGATGAAAGCCGAGTGGCGCGCGGTGGGTGAAGAGGTGCTGACGCTGGTGGGGCAGTCCGACGTGGACAAACGCAGCTACAGCAGTAAAAATCTGCCGGTGTGGGTGAATAAAGTCAGTTTCTGGGCACAGAGTGAAACCCTGGATTATCAGGTGCCCGCAGAGCTGGCGCGCTTTGGTCAACGGGTGCTGGAGGAGAAAACCAAAAAAGGCCATCCTCCGCACCATGCCCTGTTTGCGGCCATCGACCTGTTTCTGACTCAGCCCATTTCACTACGCGATTTGCTGATTGCGCGCGCGCTGGTGGATATCCGCGCCGCCGTACGGAAAGAGAAACGCCAGCAGGCGCTGCTGGGTTTTGATGATCTCCTGAGCCGACTGGATGATGCCCTGCAGCAGCCTGCAGGAGAAATGCTGGCGCAGGCGATTCGTCAGCGTTTCCCGGTGGCGTTAATTGATGAGTTCCAGGACACCGATCCGCAGCAATACCGTATTTTCCGTACGCTGTACGGTAATCAGCCTGACCATGCATTGCTGTTAATTGGCGATCCAAAACAGGCCATTTACGCCTTTCGTGGCGCAGACATTTTTACCTATATTCGCGCACGTAATGAAGTGAGCGCGCATTACACCCTCGACACCAACTGGCGCTCTTCGCCAGCAATGGTGGAGAGCGTCAATCAGCTGTTCAATCGGCTCGAAGCGCCTTTTGTCTTTGATGCTATCCCTTTCTTGCCGGTGCACTTCGCTGAGCCAAATCAGACGCTTTCTCTCACACTGGATAACCAGGATCAGGCGGCACTGCGTTTCTGGCTGCTGCCGGGCGACGGGTGCAGCGTAGGCGATTATCAGCAGGCGTTAGCGCGACAGTGTGCCGCGGATATCAGCCACTGGTTACAGGCGGGGCAGCAACAGCGTGCACTGCTGGGTAAAGCGGCCGCGCAACGCCCGGTGCAGGCATCGGATATCACGGTGCTGGTGCGCAGCCGCAACGAAGCCAATCTGATCCGCGAAGCACTTAACCAGCTTGGCATTCCCTCGGTTTATTTATCGAACCGCGACAGCGTCTATACCACGCCCGAAGCGCGCGAGTTGCTGTGGTTACTGCAGGCGGTGCTGGCTCCCGAGCAGGAGCGCATGCTGCGCACGGCGCTCGCTACCTCGCTGTTTGCCTTCGATGCGGCACAGCTAGATGCGTTGGATCAGGATGCGCGAGGCTGGGATGAGCTGGTAGAGACTTTTGCCCGCTGGCAACTGCTGTGGCAGCAGCGCGGCGTACTGCCGATGCTGCGCCAGCTGATACAGGAACGCCAGCTTGCGGAAAACCTGCTCGCCTCAGAAAATGGCGAACGCCGCCTGACCGATTTGCTGCATCTGGGTGAACTGATGCAGGAAGCGGCGGCGCAGCTCGACAGCCCGCACGCGCTGGTGCGTTATCTGGCGCAGCAGATAGCCAACCCGGACAGTCAGTCGTCCAGCCAGCAATTGCGTCTGGAAAGCGATCGCCATTTGGTGCAGATCGTCACTATCCATAAATCTAAAGGACTGCAATATCCGCTGGTGTGGCTGCCGTTCGCTGCCGGATTCCGCGAGGCAGATACCGCGCTGTATCACGATCGCGACAACTTTGAGGCGGTGCTGGATCTGCAGGCAGATGACGCAAGCCTGGCGATGGCCGAGCAGGAGCGTTTGGCCGAAGACCTGCGCTTGCTGTACGTGGCACTTACCCGTTCGGTGTATCACTGTAGCGTAGGTGTGGCACCGCTGTTTCGCGGCACGCGCAAAAAAGAAGGCGAGAGCGATCTGCATAAAAGCGCACTGGGCCATCTTTTGCAGCGCGGTGAAGCGGCGACAGCGGAACAGCTGGACATGTTACTCAATCAGATCAATGTCGCGGGCACTGAAGTGATGCGCGTGCAGGATCAGGAAGCCGAACGCTGGCAGGCGCCTGATGCCGCTCATGACGCGCTGGCCGCCCGCACCGTCAGCCGCACATTGGTGGAACCCTGGCGTGTCACCAGTTACTCCGGTTTGCAGCAGCATGGCAGCCAGCGGCTGCTAGATGTGATGCCGAGTTTTGACCTGGAAGCCGCAGGCGAAGAACAGCAGGAAGAGATCGCTGAAGCTGCACTGACACCGCACCATTTCCCGCGCGGCGCCGCGCCGGGGACTTTCCTGCATGAACTGTTCGAATCTCTCGATTTCCCACATCCCCCCACGGCCGCATTGCTGGAGCAACATCTGCAGCAGAATGGCTATCCATTGTACTGGCAACCGATACTGACGGATTGGATTGCGCGCGTGGTGAGTACGCCGCTCAACGATCAGGGGATACAGCTCGGTCAGGTACAGACCAGCGATCGACTCGTGGAGATGGGCTTCTACTTGCCGATTGACGGTTTGCTGACCGCGAATGATCTGGATGCGCTGATCCGTCAGGATGCTTTATCGTCCGATGCGCCGCCGCTCGATTTTCGTGAGGTACAGGGCATGTTGAAAGGCTTCATTGACCTGGTGTTCCGCTGGCAAGGCAAATATTACCTGCTGGATTACAAATCCAACTGGCTGGGCGACAGCCACGAAGCTTATACGCCAGCAGCGATGAGACAGGCGATGATCGACCACCGCTATGATTTGCAATATCAACTCTACACGCTGGCGCTACATCGCTATCTTCAACATCGCCTGGCAGATTATGACTACGAGCAGCACTTTGGCGGCGTGTTTTATCTGTTCCTGCGTGGCATGGATGGCACTTCACCGGCCAACGGCGTATTCCACACACGGCCAACTCTGGATTTTGTTTCACAACTGGATAGCCTGTTTCGCGGGCAGGGAGCCTCGGCATGAGTGGCATTACAGCGCTACTTCAACAGGCGGTTGAGCTGCGTTTGCTGCGCTCACTGGATGTTCAGTTCGCCCTGTTGCTGGCGGATGACACGCAGCCAGCACGCCTCCTGGCGGCTGCCTGTCTCAGCGCGGAAGCGGGTGAGGGGCACGTCTGCTTACCGCTGTCACAGCTGAGCCGTGAAGGGTTATTCAATGGCCGCCATCCTGAACTGGCGCAGGCCATCTGGCTGGCGGCGGGCGAGCCGCAGGACTGGACGCAAATTCTGGCTGGCTGGCCTGCTCTGAGCAACAGCAACAACGAGCAGGCAGCACCGATTGTACTGACCGAAGGCCGTCTTTATCTGCATCGTCTCTGGCACCATGAAGGGCAGGTGGCGCGTTTCTTTCAGGCGCAGTCTGCTCCGCAGGCATTTCCTGATGGAGAGGTGCGTGCGGTACTGGATAACCTGTTTGGTACTGAACCCGATGACTGGCAAAAAATCGCGGCGGCGGTGGCGCTAACGCAGAAAACAGCAGTCATTTCCGGCGGCCCAGGCACCGGGAAAACCACCACCGTGGCAAAATTGCTGGCGGCATTGATTCGCCTGAGCCAGGGTGCACTGCGCATTCAACTGGCAGCCCCGACCGGCAAAGCGGCGGCGCGTTTAACCGAATCGCTCGGTAAAGCGCTGCAAAAACTGCCGGTCAGCGACACTGAGCGCCAACGCTTCCCAGCGGAAGCTACCACGCTGCACCGTTTGCTAGGTGCCCAGCCCGAAACCCAGCGCTTGCGCTATCACGCCGGTAACCTGCTGCATCTGGATGTGCTGGTGGTGGATGAAGCCTCAATGGTTGATTTGGGCATGATGGCCAATCTCATCGCCGCACTGCCACCCCAGGCGCGCGTGATTTTTCTTGGTGACCGCGATCAGCTGGCGTCAGTAGAAGCCGGTGCGGTACTGGGCGATATTTGCCGCTGTGCGGAAGCGGGATACAGCGTCGCGCGTGCAGCCCAGCTGAGTGCGTTAACCGGTTGCCAGGTTGAAGGCCACGATGATGACAGCGCGCCAGCCGTGCGCGACGCCATCTGCCTACTACGCAAGAGCTATCGCTTTGATGCTAACTCGGGCATCGGCAAGCTGGCGGCTGCGGTCAATGCCGGTGAGCCAAAGGCGGTTGAGGCGGCATTTAACGCGGGCTTCAGCGATATATCACGCCAGCCACTCAATGATGGCGAGGCCTATCAGGCAATGCTGAATGCTATCGCGGAAGGCTACCGTCCATTCCTGCGGCTGGTGAGCCAGCGAGCACAGCCCGCAGAGATTCTGCACGCATTTGGGCATTATCAGCTGCTGTGCGCATTGCGCGAAGGGCCGTTTGGCGTGCAGGGATTAAATCAGCGTATTGAGCAAAAACTGATGCAGATGCAGCTGATTCGTCGTCCGCTGGGGGGGAGCCGCTGGTATCAGGGCCGTCCGGTGATGGTGACTCGCAATGACAGCGCGCTTGGGCTGTTTAACGGCGATATTGGCATTACGCTGTTTGATGATGAAGGGCTGCTGAAAGTTTTCTTCCCGTTGCCGGATGGCAGCATCAAAGCCGTACAGCCAAGCCGGTTACCGGCGCATGATACGGCCTGGTCGATGACGGTGCATAAATCGCAGGGATCGGAGTTCGAGCATACCGCGCTGGTGATGCCGGCACAGTTTTTACCGGTACTCACCCGCGAACTGATTTACACCGCCATTACGCGTGCGCGCAAACAGTTAACCCTTTACAGCGATGAAGGCGTATTTCGTCGTGCGGTGCAATTACGCACTCAGCGTCGCAGCGGATTGTTGGACCGGTTAAGCGGAGAGTCATTCTGAGCGAGAGTTGAGGTCGGTAAAGAAACCGACCGCAGGCAATGCAGATGTTTTATTGGATGCGCGTGGATGCGCATCCTGACAACGTTATCAGTTTAAGACGTTGGGCAATTCCAGACCGTTTAGCGAAACCTACCCTACGCTGCCTTTAACTGCCTTTAACTGCCTTTAACTGCCTTTAACCGCCTTTAACCGCGTTAGCTGGCATTCCCCGCCGTTAGCGCAAATCCGCCATCAGCACTTTGGACCGGCGCTGATAGTTATACATCTGCTTCTTACTCTCCGGCAATGACTCAATATCCACCGGCGTAAAGCCACGTTCCTGGAACCAGTGAATACTGCGGGTGGTCAGTACAAACAGCTTCTTCAGGCCCATTTGACGAGCCTGTAGCGCCACACGCTCCAGCAACAGCTCACCGCGTGAAGAACTGCGGTAATCGGGATGCACCGCCACGCAGGCCATTTCACCAATCTGCTCATCCGGGAACGGATAGAGTGCGGCACAAGCGATGGTCAGATTGTCGCGCTGAATAATGGTGAATTTGTCGATCTCCATTTCCAGCTGCTCGCGCGAACGACGCACCAGAATGCCTTGCTGCTCCAGCGGGCGAATCAATTCGAGAATGCCGCCAATATCGTTGATGGTGGCGCGACGAATCTGCTCAGCGGACTCCATCACAATCTGCGTACCAATACCGTCACGCGAGAACAGTTCCTGAATCAATGCGCCATCTTCCTGATAGCTGATCAGGTGGCTACGACGCACGCCGCTGCGGCAGGCTTTCACCGCGCCGCGCAGGAAACGCACGGTGCCTGACAGGAAATCACCGTCGTTCTCCATCTCATCGATACGCGCCTGCGCTTCGTTGGGGAACAGCTCAGAGATAATCGTACCTTCGCGGTTGGTGACGCCTTGTTCAGAGCAGAAGCCAATCATTTTCTCGGCTTTTAGCTTAATCGCCAACTGCGTGGCCACTTCTTCTGATGTCAGGTTAAAGCTTTCACCGGTCACCGACACCGCGACTGGGCCGAGCAGCACAATGGCATCATTATCCAGCTGACGATGGATGGCTTCTTCATCAATACGACGAATACGGCCGCTGTGGCAGTAGTCCACACCATCATCGACGCCCAGCGGCTGGGCAATAATAAAGTTACCGCTTACCACGTTGATGTGCGCGCCCTGCAGCGGGGTGTTATTCAGGCTCATCGACAGGCGTGCGGTGATATCCAGCTGCAAACGTCCTGCTGCCTGCTTCACCAGTTCCAGTGATTGGGCATCGGTTACGCGCGTGTGTTTGTGGTAACTCGGTTCCAGCTGCTGTTGCGCCATGCTGGCATCAGTTTGCGGTCTGGCACCATCGACAACCACGAGGCGATTGCCGAGACTATGCAACAAGCTAATGTCGTTAACGATGTTGGAAAAGTTCTCATGCTCGATAGCTTCGCCGCCAAGCATAATGACAAAGGTCTTGTCACGGTGGGCATTTATATAGGGAACGGTATGGCGAAAACCCTGAACCAGTTCAGTACTACGTTCCTTCACGGCAAACCCTCTGTGAATGTTTATTCGTAATTTGTGTATTTTTATGCTCTTTTGCCAGCTAATGCAAGTGCCGGGCCTGACGTTACTTTACGATTTTCCTGATGCAACCCTCGCTAACAGCCTGCATTATCTGGTTTTTCTGGCAAAACAACCCATGGCTTGTTAAGCAAAGTTTTCGCCTTCCTCTCGTCAATTGACGATATTTTAGACACTACACGGCAGTTGGAGCGGCATGTCCCAGGCTTTTACACGACGACGATTATTGCAGGGCGCGGGTGCGCTCATGCTATTAAGCGTAACGCGAACCGGGCTGGCGGCCAGTCAGCACATTGTGGCGGTGCGCATCTGGCCATCGTCAACCTACTCCCGCGTGACGCTGGAGTCGAACGTCCCCCTCAAGTACAAACAGTTCACGTTGAGCAATCCCGATCGTCTGGTGATCGACATCGATAACCTGCATATCAATCCGGTCCTGAGAGGGGTGGATAAGCAAGTGCGCGTTGACGATCCCTATATCAAACATGCGCGAGTTGGCCAGTTTGATGCCAACACGGTGCGAGTGGTGCTGGAGCTGAAACGCAACGTGGCGCCGAAGATCTTCACGCTGGCACCGGTTGCGGGCATCAAACATCGCTTAGTGGTCGATCTCTATCCGAGCCAGCCCTCGCCGGAAGAGGATCCGCTACTGGCGTTACTGAACGATTACAACCAGGGCGATCTTGAGCGTGATCAACCGGCGCAAGCACCTTTGCCGGGCAAAGCGGGGCGCGATCGTCCGATCATCATCATGATCGATCCCGGCCACGGTGGCGAAGATCCCGGTGCGCATGGCAAATACAAAACGCGCGAAAAAGACATTGTGTTGAAGATTGGTCGCTATCTGAAGGCGCTGATCGACAAAGAGCGCAACATGAAGGCGTATATGACGCGCAACGAGGATGTGTTTATCCCGCTGCGCGTGCGGGTAGCGAAAGCACGTAAACAGCGCGCCGATCTGTTTGTCTCGATTCACGCCGATGCTTTTACCAGCCGTGCGGCGCGCGGTTCGTCGGTGTTCGCCCTTTCGACCAGCGGCGCAACCTCAACCGCAGCGCGCTTCCTGGCACAAACCCAGAACGAATCGGATCTGATTGGTGGGGTGAGCATGAGCGGTGACCGCTATCTGGATCACACCATGTTCGATATGGTGCAGCGGCAGACCATCAGCGACAGCCTTAAGTTCGGCAAAGAGGTGTTATCGCGCATGGGCCACATTAATCACCTGCATAAACGCACGGTGGATCAGGCGGGGTTTGCGGTGCTCAAAGCCCCGGATATTCCGTCGATTCTGGTGGAGACCGCGTTTATCAGTAATGTGGAGGAGGAGCGTAAGCTGCGCACGCCGCGTTATCAGCATCAGGTGGCTGAGGCGATTCTGCATGGGATTAAGGCGTATTTCGATAAAGGTGCGGTGCTGGCGCGTCGCTGAGAGGAGGGCGGCCACTGCGCCGCTTTTTTTACCGGAAGCCAAAAACAAAAAAACACCCGTTAAGGTGCTTATCTGTAATTGGTTGCGGGGGCCGGATTCGAACCGACGACCTTCGGGTTATGAGCCCGACGAGCTACCAGGCTGCTCCACCCCGCGTCCGTCTGACGCGTTACACGACTTTCAAATTGTCTCTTCACTTAAGAAGAATTGGTTGCGGGGGCCGGATTCGAACCGACGACCTTCGGGTTATGAGCCCGACGAGCTACCAGGCTGCTCCACCCCGCGTCCGTC
>NZ_DAMDQC010000160.1:0-9775 GCF_032082325.1 Pantoea sp. CTOTU50773
CGTATGCCACAAATGCACCGGCCAGGGAGAGATAGGCATAAGCGGCCCACTGCGGCAGCGTCAGTGTGGGCAGTGGGGCGTCAATCAGCCACGCTGCGGGTAGCAACATTATTCCACCCAGTATCAGCTGCCAGCCGGTGAGGGCCATCACCGGCAAATCCATTTTCCAGCGGCGAGTCAGCCATAAGCCTGTGGCCATACAGGTCGCGCCCACCAACGCTGCCACAATGCCGACCGGTTCGAACACTGTTTGCGGAGAGAGTAATAGCAAGGCCATCCCGACAACCCCGGCCAGCGCGGCCCATAAAGTGATTCTCGCTGGCGCCCGATGTTCAACTCCCCATGCCAGTAACATCACCAGCAGCGGTTGTATCGCGCCCAATACGGCAGCAAGCCCGCCAGGCAGCCGATAGGCAGCGACAAACAACAGTGCCTGGAAAACACCGATATTCAGCGCACTAAGAATAATGAGCCGTCCAATATCACGGCTGGCGGGCAGGCGACGAGTGAACAGCAACATTAATACCCCTGCCGGAAGTACCCGAATCAGCGCCGCCGTAAAAGGGCGATCGGGTGGCAGAAATTGTGTTGTGACGATGTAGGTTGATCCCCAGATAGCCGGGGCCAGGGCAGTCAATATCACGTCACGCCAGTACGAAAGAGAGAAAGAGGATTGCATCATTTTGCCTTTATCTTCAATTCAAGATAAAATTAGTGTGTCCACCAATTACCTTGAAGTCAAGATAAATGAATGATCAAACTGAAACCCGATCTGATGCCGTCGATCTCATCCTTCAGCAGTGGCAGCGCGAGCGGCCAGATTTAGACTGCAGCCCGATGGGGCCGATTGGACGTCTCAAGCGTTGCACGGCGCTGATTGAACAGCGACTTGAAGAGGCCTTTGCCGAGTTTGAATTGAGCATGTGGGAGTTTGATATGCTGGCAACACTGCGCCGTGCCGGAGCACCTTATAGTTTAAGTCCTACCGAGTTGTTTTCGACGCTAATGGTCACCTCGGGCACCATGACGCATCGCTTAAAACGCCTTGAATCCAGAGGGCTGATTACCCGACAGGTAAATGCAGAGGATGCGCGAAGCATGCTGGTGCAATTAAGTCAGGACGGACTGGCGTTAATAGACCGTGCGGTAGAAAAACACGTGGATAACGAAAGAAAGATTCTGTCTGGGCTCTCTCCTGAAGTGCTGATGGCACTGGATAGCCACCTGTCGGGTTTATTGCGATCGCTTGACGGATCCCATCAGCGCTAATTGCCCCATTCTCACGCGTCAGCGTTGTGACGTCGTAATGAGTATTCTCCTATCAGGACACCAAATTTATTTCAGGTCCGGTGCTGTGGCGTAAGTTGAGCACACAGGATCCCTCCAACACTTTCATGCCAATCCCCGCGCCTGAACCCCCGATTTTTTGCGATCCATAACACAATCGTATCGTGATTATATTGACAAAATTTCATGAGATTCAGTAAAACTTTATACAGCAGGTATACATGATAAATACCCGTGAAATTCATTAAATACTTACGCTTTACACCGCTAAAAGACCCTACGTTGTACGGGCAATCCGCCAGTACAAACAATGAAAACGTGTATTGGAGTAACGGAATTGCAAAAGATCACCTCACTGCCTGCCGATGATTCGATGCCGGGTTGGTTTCATACCAGTGCCGCTCGTACGCCACGCCCGGCGCATATTGGTCAGAAAAAAACACGCTTCGCGATTGTGGGGGCGGGCTTAACGGGCCTGGCGGCTGCGCGACAATTAGCGCTGAATTTCCCCAATGATGAAGTGGTGCTGATTGAGGCGCAGGAAGTGGGATATGGATCGGCAGGACGTAACGCCGGTTTTGCCATCGACGTACCCCATGATATCGGCGCGAAGGATTATATTGGCGACGTTACCATTGCGAATAAAGTCCTCAAGCTGAATACATTAGGGCAAAACTATCTGCGTCAGATTGTGCAGGAACACGGCATCGAATGTCAGATGACCGAATCCGGTAAATATCAGGCATCAGTCGGTGAACAGGGGACGGCGATTCTCGAAGCCTATCGTAGCGGATTGGCAAAGATCGGGCGCGAATCCGAAATGATCTCGGGTAAAGATCTGCCGGATCACATTGGCACTTCTTATTACAAGCAGGCGCTGTTTATTCCCGGCACCATCTTGTTGCAGCCTTCAGCATTGGTAAAAGGTCTGGCGGATAATCTGCCCGCGAACGTCACGCTGTACGAGTACACACCCATCACGTCGATTGACTACGGTGACAAAGTGACGTTGGTGCATGACAAAGGGAGCATCACCGCTGATACGTTGATCCTGGCTAATAACGGTTTTGCGTCGCACTTTGGTTTCCTGCAGCGCCGTTTGCTACCGACTTTCCTTTACGGCAGCCTGTCACGTCAGTTGACTGAAGAAGAGCAGGCACGATTGGGTGGCAAAGCGGTGTGGGGGGTGATTCCGGCGCATCCGTTTGGCAGCACCATTCGTCGTACAATGGATAATCGTATTCTGGTGCGTAACAGTTTTAGTTTCCACCCGGATGGACGACCGCGCGAGAAATACCTTAAGCAGTATCTGGAAAACCATCGCAAATCGTTTGAACGCCGTTTCCCAATGCTGCCGCAGGTGGATTTTGAATACACCTGGAGCGGCGCGATTTGCCTGTCGGAAAACCACGAAGGCTTCTTTGGCAAACTGGCACCGAATGTTTATGGTGCGCTGTGCTGTAACGGATTAGGCATAACGCGCGGCACGGCAACCGGCAAATTGATTGCCGATATGATCGCAGGTGAGAAAAACGAACTGATCGATTTCCTCACCCAATCACCGGGTCCAAACCGCACGCCAGCTGAGCCTTTCCTGTCGATTGGCGTGAACTCGGTGTTGAGGTGGGGCCAATACCGCGCGGGCATGGAAGTTTAAGAAGGATATCGCCGCCATCACTAATGGCGGCTTTTACCCTTGGCTGCCTACCACTTCATCTCGCCAGTATTCACTTTCGCACTCAGCTCCAGTGAACTCTCATCCGGCAAATTCGGATAGGCTTTTTTCATCGCTTCAATCACTTCTGCAGACCCTTTGTGCTGCTGAAGTGCTTTTTCAAAAGTCTGCAGATAATTAAGGGTAAATGTCACCGCACCATCGCCCGCCGGACGTGAGCCAATGTAGTGTCCTGGAATGACCACTTTCGGTTTAAGCTGCTGAATTTCTATGAGCACGCTGCGCCACTGCTCACGGCTGGCTGGCGTTTGCGTATCTGCGGTCCAGACGTGGATGCCCGCTGCCACGGCGGTGCCCCCCAGCACGGCCTTATTGGCTGGGATCCACAGATAAGCGGATTTATCCCCCGCATGGCGCAGTTCAATACGTTCACCATCCACGCTAAACGAAGTCTGATGGGTGATCTGCGGTACATAAAGTTGGGTAGGCGCACCACCCGGCATTTTCGTGCCCCAGTACGCTAACTTGGCGGCTTTGGTAGCTTCGATATGCTCAACCACCGTCGGTGCTGCGACAATTTTCACCTGAGGGAAGGCTTTGACGATGGGCTCGAGACCAAAGTAGTAGTCAGGGTCACCGGAGGTAACCAGGATTTGCGTGAGTTTTTTGCCGCTGGCTTTGATCATCTCCACCAGTTTCTCGCCGTCTTTCGGGCTGAACTGTGCATCGACCAGCAGCGCTTCGTGTGGCCCGGTAATCAGCGTTGACGATACCGGAAACACACCTTGTTCCTGCGGATTGTAAACTGCCAATTGCAATGGGGCAGCAAACGCCGGGCCAGCTGCCAGTGCGAGCACCAACGTCAGTGACTTCATCTTCATCTCATTTTCCTTTCAGTGCCAACATGGCTGGTAAGCACATCATTGTAAGGATTTTTCTGTCTGCTAGAATTCCCGCAAATAGAGATGATCAGTTTCATAAAACGATCAGATGGAGAGCAGATGGACAGAGTCACAGCCGCTTCAGTATTTATTCGCATTTGCGAACTAGGCAGCCTGAGTGCCGCAGCGCGGGCGCTGGATATCTCCCGGCCGATGGTCAGCCGTTATCTGGATGAAATGGAGAAATGGGCAGGCGCACGTTTACTACACCGTTCATCACGTCGCTTGACCATTACCCCGGCCGGGGAAAAAGTGCTGGAGAAAACCCGCATGCTGGCTCGCCTGGCTGATGAAATAACCGGACAAGGCGAACCGGGAGAACCGCAGGGCACATTACGCGTCGCCTGTGCGCACTCCACCGCGACCCATATTCTGGGGCCGATGATCCCGGCATTTCTGGCGCGCTATTCATTGTTGCGAATTGAATTAGAAATCAACAATCAGCCGGTGAGCGTAGTGGGAGAGCGCATCGATGTAGCCGTCAGGATCACGGACAATCCTGAACCGGGCGCAATTGCCCGCCGTCTTGGCGAATGTGCTTCGGTGGTGTGCGCTTCACCCGATTATTTGCGCAAGCATGGCAATCCTGAAACGCCGCAGGATTTAAGCCAGCATAATTGCCTGCACTATAGCCGCTTTGCCGGGCAGAGTTGGCAGTTCAACGATGCCAATGGAGATGCCTTGAGCACAGCCGTAAGCGGAAATTTCAGTGCCGGCATCTCATCGGTATTGTGCGATGCCGCCATCGCCGGATGTGGGCTGGCCATGGTGCCAGAAATGGAGGCGCGCGCCGGGATAGCAAACGGCCAGTTGCAATGTGTACTGCCGGACTTTACGCCGAAAACCCTCGGCATTTATGGATTGTATATGTCGCGCGAACGCCAACCCGCCGCGCTGCGACTGTTTCTTGATGCGGTGCAGCAACAGCTGGCTTCATAAATGCTTTACGCATAACGTCATACAGTTGTGCTATGTCTTGAGAATCTGACACGCAAGGAGAACTCAAGATGCGCATTCCCGACTACCCTTCGCAACATAACGAACAGTGGGCTCAGGTCGATAATTACTTTGCAAACGCATTGGCAGCCGAGGATGTGGCGCTGAAAGCTGCATTAGCGCATAACGCTGCTCAGGGCTTACCGGTGCACGATGTTTCGGCATTACAGGGCAAATGGCTGGCATTGATGGTGACGATTACAGGTGCAAAGCGCGTACTGGAAATTGGCACATTGGGTGGATACAGCACAATCTGGATGGCTCGGGCGCTGCCGGAAAACGGCCAAATTATCACGCTCGAATTCAATCCCCATCACGCTGAAGTGGCCCGTCACAACCTGGCGTTGGCACGTGTTCACGATCGCGCAGAAGTGATAGTGGGCGCTGCATTGGATAGCTTGCCGATGCTGACTGCGCCGTTTGACCTGATCTTCATTGATGCCGATAAAGTCAATAATCCTCACTATCTTCACTGGGCATTGAAACTTGCTCGTGTTGGGACGGTGATCATTGCGGATAACGTGGTTCGCGGAGGGGCGGTAGTCGCTGCTGATAGTGAGGATCCTAATGTCAGCGGCCTGCGTGAGTTCGTCGATATGATCAACCAGGATAATCGATTGGAAGCCACGGCACTGCAGACGGTTGGCGAAAAAGGCTGGGATGGACAGATCATGGCGGTGGTGAAAAGTTTGTAAGCGCTAAATGGGTGATAGTATCCATCAGCAAATATCACTGAACGTTAATAATGGAGTATTAACTGATGCGCCACTGGGCTACTGACTTTGTTCTCATCTTTGGTTTGATGGGAGGGAGTCACTTTGGCTTGCCAGCACAGACAGCCGGCGCTACGCAACTCGCGGGATTGATACGTGAGCCGCTCTCATTAACCATAACCTTCCCCAACCGGCAACGCGCAGTGCTGGATGCTTATGTCACACGACCAGACAAACCCGGTGTGTTTCCTGTTGCACTGATCACCCACGGCACCGATGGCAGCGAGCAGAGCGATCGCCAGCATCTCACGCCGAACCGTTTCTCAGCTGCCGCCATCACCTTTGCCCGACATGGTTATGCCGCTGTGGTGGTGATGCGACAGGGCTATGGTCAATCCACCGGCCACAACGATTATCAAGGCAACAGCTGCGCCCAGCCGCAACATGCTCTAGCAGGGAAAATGGCACGAGACGATATCCTTGCTGCACTGACGGCGATACGGGTACAGCCCTGGGCGGCAAAACATCAAGCTGTGCTGGTCGGCCAATCATCTGGCGGATTCAGCGTGCTCGCCGCCAGTGCCCTGAATCCACCGGGTGTACAGGCTATCATCAGCTTTTCAGGTGGACGCGGAGCCATGGGTGAGGGCCAGGTTTGTGATAAAACCTCACTGCTGGCGACGCTGAAATCTTATGGTCAAACCGCACGAATCCCAACACTCTGGCTTTACACTGCCAATGATCAGTCGTTTTCACCCCAGCTTGGCGAGGAGATGTTCAAGGCTTACCATCGCGCAGAGGCTAAGGGTAAGCTGATCACTCTGCCGGCTTACGGTAACGATGGGCATGATTTACTGATTTCAGCGCCGGAAGGATTCTGGTGGCGCAGCGTCTCGTCGTTTCTAAGCCAGCAACATTTGCCGAGCCATGGAGTGGTGTCCCTTACTGAAGTCGAGCTTGCTGCACCGGCAGGATTAACGTCATCAGGTCTACAGGCTTTCAAACACTATCTGTCAGATCGCGGCTATGAGAAAGCGTTCGCGACCAACGGCGAAGGTGTGTGGGGCCGCGCCCACTGGGCTCGCACCCAGCAGGATGCAAACCATGAAGCTGTGGCATATTGCGAGCAGTATCGTGAGAAGGAAGAAGCGGCGTGCACCATTTACGCCGCTGGAGATCAACGCCCAGCGGCGAAATGACGCGCTAGGCGATGGGCGTGACTTGCATAAAGTGCATGATCGCCACCAGTGTAACGATCGACAGCACCGTGGAGATGAGGATCGCGCCAGAAGTGATTTGCGCATCACGCCGATAATACTCAGCCAGCATAAAGGGCCCGGTGCCGGTGGGCAGTGCCGCCAGCAGAATCGCCATGTTGGTGAGATCCTGCGGCAGGTGAAACAGCCAGACGGCTAAAATCCAGGTCAGCAGCGGCTGCATCACCATCTTGGCCACCACGACCAGGCCCACCGTGGTGAAACTCATTTTCGCCGCGGTGGGCAATTCGCTGGCTTTGGCTTTTTGTCGGCTGGCTAGAAACACCCCTAAACACACCAGCGCGCAAGGGCTGGCCGCACCGCCGAGCAGTTTCAGGAAGGTTTCAACGCTGCCGGGCATGGTCAAACCCGCGCTGGAGCAAGCTGCCCCCAACAGCGGTGAGATAATCAGCGGGTTCTTTAAAATGGCGCGCAGTACTTTAATCGCCAGTCGATGAAATTCACGTTCACTCTGCAAACCAATCTCGATCATCGCGATGGCAATCGCGAACAGGATACACGCCACCACAATAGTCGCCGTGGTGGTGGGGATCAGGCTGCTTTTACCAAAAATCAGTAACAACAACGGGAAGCCCAGATAACCGGTGTTGGGATAGGCGGCGGCAACGCCATCGACGCTGGCATCGGCAGTGGATTTGCCTTTGAATTTTTGGCAGGCAAAGACGATAACAAATGAGGCGGCGCAGGAGAGGGCAAACGCCCAGAAGAATCCCGGTTGATAAATGGTGTGCCACGGCGTGTGTGCCATGATGTCAAACAGCAGCGCAGGCAGCGCAAGCCATACCACAAATTTATTCAGTTCCGTCGCCGAGGTTGGCCCTAATACACCTAGCATGCGGCAAGCATATCCCGCCACAATTAAGCCGAAAACCGGCAAAAGAATCAGAAACGTCGCTATCATTGTGTCCTCCCAGTAAGCTGAAGGACTCTAGTGCCTTTAGTGATGCAGATCCAATAGCAAATTTGGCCGGGATTGATACGGAAAATGAATCATGCTTGATATGAAGCCGCTGCGGTACTTTATCGCGCTGGCAGAAGTGAAAAATTTCCACCGTGCCGCGGAGCGTCTGCATCTATCACAGCCGTCCTTAAGTCGTCACATCGCTGCATTGGAAAAAGCGGTGGGTACACAGCTGGTGGAACGCAATACGCGCCAGCTAATGCTGACGCCCGCCGGTGAGAGCTTCTACCAGGATGCACGTAAGATCTTCGAATCACTCCAGCAGGCGCAACAACTGGCGCGTGACACCGCCGCGGGCAAATCGGGTTTATTGCGCGTGGGTTTCACTATGTACTCTGCACATAGCGTGATCCCGGAGTATGTGCGATTGATTCGCCATCACTTCCCCAACATTGCTCTGGAGTTGGAAGAGGCGGTCACTGAAGACCTGCCGGATAAAGTGCTGGCAGGTGAAGTCGATTTAGCGGTACTGGTGGAAGGAACTGCACGCGTGGGCATGCAGACATTGACCGTGTTAACCGAGCCTTTATGTGTGGCCATGTCGCGCACACATCCTAAAGCGAGAAGTCGGAAATTGCAGATCGAAGATCTGCGCGACGATCCTTTTGTGATGACCTCCGCCAGCGCCGGGAGCCGATTAACCGCGGTAATTATGGATTATTGCCGGGCTCATGGTTTTGAACCGATGGTCAGTCTGCAGGTTCGTCTGCAACACACCATGCTTAGCCTGGTCAATGACGCTAGCTATGTGGCATTGGTGCCTTCATCTGTTCAACAACTCAAAATGGATGGCATCGTCTTCAAACCGCTGGCGGATGCGCCGCAAGTTAATCTTGCCGTTGCCTGGAGCAGCGATAACCGCAATCCCTGCCTCAACAGTTTTATAAAACTGCTGATTCAACGACACGCAGCAGTGTGAAACCTACGCCAGCCGCATAATCCTCTGCGGCGCGATAACTATATTGAATTAAATCAATTAGTTAAGATGGGTTACCCCCGCGAGTCAGTGGCGGTTTCAGCCTGAAATCGCCACAAATTCAGCATTGTGTTGTTCAAAAAATAAGCCAATATTTACTTTATCGTTAAGCCAATTTTAATCTTCGCCACGTAGAGTGCCCTCACAGTCACAACCATCAGTAAACGAAGTCAGAATTGCCGAGGCGTAACAGAACTCCTGTTAGTTGCCCGCGTCTATAGACCGTGCTGAGCTGTGTTATCCGCTGGAGAGTACCTTTGCTGCGACTATTATTTCTGTTGATGGGTGGACCGGCGCTAAGAGCGGGTTGGCCTTATCTGACCGGGTTGGGCCTGCTGTGTGCTGGTGCGAGTGCCGGGATCCTGATGGATCTGTTGCAACATGGAAGTTTATCGTTCCCCTTGCATGTGTTAGGGGTATTCCTTGCGGTCGAAGGGCTGGCGGAAGCAATGAGTGCAATCTATTCGCCTGCCGGCATAGCCTGGCCACCTTTGATGAAATCTGCAGGGCTGATGCTGTTCGGCCTGTTGGTGTTCATTGCACCGCATGACAGCAGCCTCTGCTTCTCGCTGGGTTTTGCCTTTATTTTTCTGCTGGATGGCGGGTTCCGTGTCATTTCATGCAGTCTGATGCGCTGTCGGCGATGGACGCGGAAATTCAGCCTCGGATGCGCGGAAATCCTGTTCAGTGTCCTGATTGCCATCCATTGGCCGCTGGCTCCGCATGTGATCGTGCCGCTGTGTTTTGCACTTTTGCTGGCGGGATGGGGCATCAATCTCTTGTTTATGGGAGCGCAAATTCACGCGTTGCCAGAGAACACCAGTGTGGCCGCACTTCCTCTCTTCATCCGTAAAGGTTTTCGTGCGCCGCATGGGCTGAATTATGAACATCCGCCGCTGCAGGCCGAGCATGCCAGCGTGCCGCTAATTATCTACTTCTGGACCCCTCT
>NZ_DAMDQC010000161.1:0-9737 GCF_032082325.1 Pantoea sp. CTOTU50773
CCAATCAGACGGCTATCAAGATCGCCACGCATGGACGGGATAATGCAGAAGGTGCAGCGATGGTTGCAGCCTTCAGAAATGTTCAGGTAAGCGTAGTGGCGTGGCGTCAGCTTAACGCCTTGCTCGGGCACCAGGCTCAGGAACGGGTTGTGTTCCGGCTTTGGCACATAGGTGTGAACGTGCGACAGCACTTGCTCGTAGCTGTGCGGGCCGGTGATTTCCAGTACCTTAGGATGTACTTCGCGGATCTGATCCACTTTGGCACCCAGGCAACCGGTGACGATCACTTTGCCATTCTCGTTCAGCGCTTCACCGATCGCTTCCAGTGATTCCTGTACGGCGCTATCAATAAATCCACAGGTGTTAACGATGACGATCTCCGCATCATCGTAGCGTGGCACCACATCGTAGCCTTCAGTACGCAGTTCCGTCAGGATGCGTTCTGAGTCGACGAGGTTTTTTGGGCAGCCGAGTGAGACGAAGCCTACGCGCGGCGGATTTTTGACATGGCTCATAAGGATAATAATTCATCATAATTAGTGTGGATAGGCGGGGGATTGTACAGAGGTTGCGAGGGAAAATGTATAGGTGATGTAAGAATCTCCTTAACCGCGTAATGGGCGTTTCCCGCTATGCTTAATGGAGCTGTTATCCGTTCAAATCGTCGCCGATAAGGCTGGCGACTGCGAACCGTTAACGGTGATCCGAGTTGTGTAATCCAGCCTGTTTTGCTTAAATGTTCGGTTGGTGATTGTAAGTTATTCACCGCACTGAAGAATTTGAACGCGTGCTGACGGTGCAGATCGTACCGCCAGCGCAGATGCGGATAAAGTGAGAGCAGACAAATGCAAGAGATCGTTAAAGGTTTTCTGAATTTCCAACAGAATGTGTTCCCTGAAAGGAAGGATCTTTTCAAAAGTCTGGCGTCAAACCAGAATCCCAAAGCCCTGTTTATCTCCTGCTCAGACAGCCGTCTGGTGCCTGAACTGGTCACCCAATCCGAGCCAGGCCAGCTATTCGTGATCCGTAACGCCGGTAATATTGTGCCGCCGTTTGGTCCCGAACCGGGTGGTGTCTCCGCGACGATTGAATACGCGGTCGTTGCGCTGGGTGTGACTGAGATCATCATTTGCGGTCACTCCAACTGTGGTGCCATGAACGCCATCGCGTCTAATGCGGATTTAGAAAGCATGCCCGCGGTTGATCACTGGTTGCACTACGCCAATGCAGCTAAAGCTGTGGTGGAAGAGCGCAATTATGAAGCGGTGGAAACCCGTCTCAATGAAATGGTCAAAGAGAACGTGATTGCTCAGCTGAACAATATCAAAACACACCCTTCGGTAGCGGTGGCGCTGCGTAAAGGCAAAGTGCGTCTGCATGGGTGGGTTTATGATATTGAGAGCGGCGGCATTATTGCCCTGACCAAAGGCGGCGAAAGGTTCATTTCGTTGTCTGAGAATCCTGAGACCTGCTTCGAGTGATTCCCTAACCACCTGCAATGCAGGTGGTTTCTTCTCCCATTCTGTGAAAATTTCCCGCCAAAGCGCAGCGTGCGCTCTACACTTGAGAAGCGATTTACCTCTTATAAGGGCTTTCTCATGCGATTTCGTCTTTATATTCCTGCTTTAACGCTGGCTATGCTGGCGGTAGGTTGTACCTCTCATGTTGCGGATAAACAGCAGTTTTCCGGCTTTCTCGGCGATTACAGCCAGTTAAAATCTGAACAGTCACCCAGCGGTAAACCGACATTGCGCTGGATCTCGCCGGATTATCACAGCGCGGATTACACCAACGTGGTGTTCGAACCCGTGGTTTACTATCCCGCCGCGCGACCGACTGAACGCATCAGCCAGCAAACATTGGATCAAATCCGTCAGTACACCGATAGTCAGTTAAAACGCGCGGTCGCAGAACGTAAACCGGTGGTGGGCAAGCCTGGTGCACATACGCTCAGGGTGAAAAGCGCCATCACCGCCGTGACGGCAGAAAACGAAGGGATGCAGTTCTACGAAGTGGTGCCGATTGCGGCAGTTGTAGCGAGCACCATGGCGGCCACTGGCCACCGTACGCAAAACAGTGCGCTGTTCCTCGAGGTGGAAGCGGTCGATGCGCAGACCGGTAAGCCAATGATCAAAGTCGTGCGCAAAGCCTTTGGTAAATCCCTGCCGAACAACAGTACGCCAATTACGCTCAACGATCTTCGTCCGGGCATAGACGAAATGATTCGTGATGTCGTGGCCTTCTCCGCGCCTTAATCTCGTTGCCCGGCATGATGTCGGGCTTAATGTTTTGTAAATCCTGCACATCCTTTCTTACGGGCTGACTACCCTTAACGGCAGACCGTGATAAAGGAGAATCCCATGCGTTTACTGCCTGTCGCGCTGTTGCTTGGCGCATTGAGTTATGCCCATTCGACCCTGGCTGCTGATGTTCAGGTTCAGGTATTACAGGACAAACTTGATCATCCGTGGTCAATGGCTTTTCTGCCTGACAATCAAACGTTGTTAATTACCGAACGCTCCGGGCAACTCCGCAGTTGGCAGCCGGGAAAAGGCTTGTCGCAACCCATTAGCGGCGTACCCAAAGTGTGGGCAAATCGTCAGGGCGGCTTGCTGGATGTGGTGCTGGCACCGGATTTCGCCCAAAGCCGCCGCGTGTGGCTCAGTTACACCACGGCAGATGCCGAGGGGCGAGCGGGTGGGGTGGTCGGCTACGGGCGACTCAGCGACGATAATCGCCAGTTGAGCGACTTCAAAGTGGTGCTGGAGCAGACACCCAAGCTCTCTAGCGGCGCCAACATGGGAACTCGCCTCGCATTTGATGGTCAGGGCTATCTCTACATTGCCTTTGGCGACAACTTTTCCAGCCTCAGCGCCCAACAGCTCGACAAGCTTTCAGGAAAAATCGTGCGCCTGACCCAGAACGGTGAAATCCCGGCAGACAATCCTTTTATCCAGCGCAAAGACGCGCGGGCAGAAATCTGGTCGTACGGCATGCGCAATCCACAGGGATTAGCTTTCAATCCGTGGACGCAGCAAATGTGGGAGAGTGAACACGGCCCACGCGGCGGCGATGAAGTGAATATCCCGCAGAAAGGCAAAAACTACGGCTGGCCATTGGCCACCTACGGCATTGATTACAGCGGGCAGAAAGTGCCGGAAGCGCAGGGCACGCACGTGGCGGGCACGGAACAACCGCAGTTCTGGTGGAAAGTGTCACCAGCCATCAGCGGGATGGCGTTTTACAACAGCGCACGTTTCCCGCAGTGGAAAAATTCGCTGTTTATCGGCGCATTAAAAGGAAAAAAGCCTGATTCGCCTGCGGGTGAACGGCGAGAAAGTGGTCGAAGAGCAGCGACTGCTGGAGGATCGCGGTGAACGTATTCGCGATGTGCGTCAGGGGCCGGATGGTTATCTCTATGTGCTCACCGACGAAGCCAACGGTAAGCTGCTAAAAGTCGGGCTGGCGGAACCCGCCAGCGCCTCGCGTGGTTAACTTAACGCACCCAGCTGCATACTTCCCAACCCCGCTGCTGCGCTTCCTGCTGCAGCAGCGCATCCGGGTTAATGACCCAGGCGTGATCAGCATGGTTGAGCAAGGGTAAATCGTTCATGGAGTCGCTGTAAGCCCAGGTTTTTTCAAAGCGCTTATCCTGTTGCAAAGCCTTCCAGTCACTCAGACGAGTGACTTTCCCCTCGCGATAGGTGGCGGTGCCATAAATCTGGCCGCTGTAGCGCTCGTCAACCACTTCTACGCCAATCGCCAACGCGCCGTGTACACCCAGACGTTGCGCAATCGGCACCGCCAGATGATCGCCACTGGCGGTAATGATCATCACGGTGTCGCCGCGTTGCTGATGCCAGTTTATGCGTTCCCGTGCGGCGGGGAAGACGCGTGGCAGAATATCGCGATGGATGAAACGCCGTACCCAACCCTCAACCGTCAGGGTCGCCATACCGGCGAGCGGGGATAGCGTGGTGTTCATATACTCTTCAATCGACAGGGTGCCGGCATGGTATTTCTCCATTAAGGCTTGTTCCTGAGAGATGAGTGCTTCGGGGGCAAATCCCTGTGAGACCAGCCAGCGCAGCCACAGGCTGGTACTGTCTTCACAAATCAGGGTTTCGTCCAGATCGAAAACGGCTAAGTCCATCGTGGTTCTCCTCGGGCTGATTGGCATCAGGTTAGCGGAATTTTGTGACTGGCTTAACCGTTCTGCGAAAAATCGGAATTTCTCTCACTTTTTCCACTACGGCGTAACAGTAAAAGTGGCAGCGGGTCGGGGTTGATGCCAGGGTTACTCTAATAAACTCTATAAAACTTTACGGTTGGACGGTTTTGTTCGCAGGTGGTAAGCGTGTAGCTTTTATTAAGACATGTCTTACCTGCTAGAAAACCATGATTTAACAAGGACAATCTGGTCACGCTCATGAGAAAAAACTCCGTCATTTCTGCCTTGCGGCCGCTGGCTGCCACTTCATTATTAGTGCTTTTCCTTCCCATCACCACTCAGGCTGAACAGGCGCCTGCTGCACCGCAAATTGAGGCCAAAGCCTGGATTTTAATGGACTACAACAGCGGCAAGATATTGGCTGAGTCCAATGCCGACCAGCGGTTGGACCCCGCCAGCCTGACCAAAATGATGACCAGCTACGTGGTCGGCCAGGCGCTAAAAGCCGGCAAGATCCACAACGATGACCTGGTCACTATCGGCCAGGATGCATGGGCAACCGGCAACCCGAAGCTGCGCGGTTCTTCACTGATGTTCCTGAAACCGGGTGACCGTATTCCGGTCTCTGAACTCAACAAGGGCGTGGTGATTCAGTCAGGCAATGATGCCTGTATCGCGCTGGCCGATTATGTCGCCGGTAGCCAGGACTCGTTTATCGGTCTGATGAACAACTACGTTAAGGCGTTTGGATTACAGAATACCCACTTTATGACCGTGCACGGGCTGGATGCCGATGGGCAATACAGTACCGCGCGCGATATGGCGATTATCGGCCAGCGTTTGATCAGCGATGTACCTGAAGAGTATGCGTTAAACAGTGAGAAAGAGTTCACCTTTAATCACATCAAGCAGATGAACCGTAACCGCCTGTTGTGGAGCAGTAACCTGAAGGTGGATGGGATTAAAACCGGACACACTTCGGGCGCGGGTAATAACCTGGTCGCGTCCGCCGTGGACGGAGACATGCGTTTGATCTCAGTGGTACTGGGTACGCAAACCGATGCGATCCGCTTCCGTGAAAGTGAGAAGCTCCTCACGTGGGGTTTCCGTTTCTACGAGACAGTGACACCGATTAAAAGCGATAAGCCTTTTGCCCAGCAGCGCGTGTGGTTCGGTGAGCAGAGTCAGGTCAATCTCGGTGTCGCGAAAGACGCAGCGATCACCGTGCCGAAAGGGCAGATGAAAAACCTCAAGGCGAGTTTCACCCTGAACTCACCGCAGCTGGAAGCGCCACTGGAGAAGAATCAGGTGGTGGGGACTATTGATTTCCAGCTGGATGGCAAAACCGTGGATCAGCGTCCGCTGGTGGTGATGGAAGCGGTGCCGGAGGGCGGATTTATTGGCCGTATCTGGGATTTCATTATGATGAAATTTAACGGCTGGTTTGGGAAGTGGTTTAGCTAATCAGCATAAGGGCGACCCGATCGGGCCGCCCTTAGCATTATCCGCGCACCCAGCCTTTCTTAATCGGCGTAGCGAACAGCGTGCGATACACCTGATGGGTGAAAGCCAGCATGCGGTCGCCATACAGCTGCCACGCCATATGCGAAGCCAGACACGCCAGCAAGCCCACCAAAAATCCGCCCAGCATATCCATTGGCCAATGCACGCCCAGATAGACGCGCGACCAGGCAATGGTGCTGCCGACCGCCAGTAAAATCACCCCTGACCACAGTCGGTGCCAGAAGATAAACGCCAGCGCAAAGGTGAAAATAGTGGTGCCATGATCGCTGGGGTAAGAGTCATCGGCGGCGTGTGCCAGGAATTGATGTCCGAAGCCAATGGCAAACGGGCGCGGATGTGGCAGCAGTTGGCCGACACACCATGAAATGCTTAATGCATAAATCAGCGCCATGCCGGTTTTCAGTACCAGCGCGCGTTGAGATTGCACCTGATCGCGCGGCCCCCAAAACCATAAGGCCACAATCAGCAGCGGGACAATGGCAATCACATCTTTGGCGATAAAGGTCGCCAGATTAATCAACCATGGCGGTGAATCCGTCGTGGCGTTGATCCATAGAAACAGGCTATGGTTGAGCGCTTCCATCACGTTTGCTTTTCCTCATCTTGTCTACCCAAAAAGAAACACCAGCAAAAATCAGCACCTGGCTCAGCCACACCCACCAGCCAGCCCACAAGTTGTGAGAGAAAAAGTGGGCACCGCGCATCACCTGTCCGTATCCCATCAGTAAGCCCACCGCGATACCGAACAACAGCGCCAGCACGGCGCGGCGCGGACGCTCGGGCCACCACAGGAAGAACAGCGCCATCAGGGCAAAGCCGCTGGAAGCGTGACCGCCAGGGAAACATTGCCCCGGACCGCTATTGACCGGAGTGGGATCCAGCAGCACAAAACTGGCTGCCTTACCGCCAAACATCGCCAAATCCCACGGACAGGAGTGCGCGCTGTGCGCCTTCAGGATGCCCACCACTAGCGGCCCCATACCAAATAGCAGGGCCACCAACACGCGGCGGCCATCACGCTTCTGCACACCTCGTAACAACATCAATACCGCTCCAGCGATGATCACATCCTTGAACAAGCGATGATTGATCAGATCCAGCCAGCGGTTGTGTTGCCATGGAAACGTCTGCGTCTGTGGGTCAAACCACTGCTGGCTGATCGCGATATCCAGGCTTTCGTGGCGCGACCACCACATAAACACCAGTGCTGAAATTGCCAGTAAAATAAAGTTGATAGCGTAAAAGCGACCAGACAAACAATAAATAGTCGGGCTCTTAATCTTATCGTGGGTTGTTGGAGTGTTTAACTTTGATGAAAGTTGCATGAATATTGGAAAATAGCGAAACCAGAGTGGCAGGGTCGCAATTTACGCTTAGGAGAACCTTAAGCAACAGGAATTGCAGGCATAAAAAAACCCGCAAGTCAGTGACCGGCGGGCTCCACAATTTGGGGATTTCAAAGAAAAGCAGTGGCACTTATTCAGACTGCGCCCCAAATAGAAAGTTCTGAACGCAGTAAAAATATTTTTAAAAAGGCAAAAGCGGCCAAATTATCACAATAAGCGTGCCGGCGAGCGTCAGCAAAACGTTAGCAATCGCATAAGTTCCTGCATAGCCGAGTGCCGGAATGCTACTGCGTGCGGTATCGCTGATAATCTCCATGGCCGGGGCACAGGTGCGAGCGCCCATGATGGCACCAAACAGCAGCGCGCGGTTCATACGCAGCACGTAGGCACCAAACAGATAGCAAATCACCACCGGGATCAGACTCACCAGCAGACCGCTGAGCAACATCAAGGCGCCCGCGCTGCCAAGGCCATGTTGCAGGCCACTACCGGCGCTCAGGCCGACACCTGCCATAAACACCATCAAACCGAACTCTTTCACCATGGTCAGCGCCCCTTGCGGAATGTAGCCAAAGGTCGGATGGTTGGCGCGCAGGAAGCCGAGCATGATACCCGCGAACAGCAAACCGGCGGCGTTACCGATGCCAAAGCTGAAGTTGCTGAACTGGAAGGTGATCATGCCGATCATCAACCCGATGATAAAGAAGGCGCAGAAGGCCAGCAGATCGGTCATCTGACTGTGAATCGCAATAAAGCCGATGCGATCCGCCAGGCTTTTCACACGGCGCGCTTCACCGCTCACCTGCAATACATCGCCTTTGTTCAGCATGATGCTGTCATCAATCGGCATCTCAATCTGACTACGAATCACTCGGTTAAGGAAACAACCATGATCGGTGAGTTTCAGATGGCTCAGGCGTTTATTCACCGCATTGTGGTTCTTCACTACAATCTCTTCGGTGACGATGCGCATGTCGAGCAAATCGCGGTCGAACACCTCTTTGCCGTTACGGAAGCTGGCATCGAGGCGTGCGTGTGCGTCGGGATAGCCCACCAGCGAGATCTCATCGCCGAGTTGTAGCATCGCATCCCCATCCGGGCTGGCGAGAATACCGTTACGGCGCAGGCGTTCAATGTAGCAGCCGGTCTGGCGATGAATGCCCAGCTCGCGCAGATTTTTACCGCCGCTCCATTCCACCAGTTCCGGGCCAACGCGATAGGCGCGGATCACAGGCAGGAATACTTTGCGCTGGCTGTCAGCATCCAGACCACGTTCCCGTGCAATCTGCTGCGCGCAGGTGGGTAAGTCCTGATGTTGCAGACGAGGCAGATAGCGCGCGCCAAAGATCAGGCTGACCAGACCAATCAAATAGGTGAGGGCGTAACCGAGGCTGAGGTTATCCTGCATCATGCTGAGCTGATGGTTGTCACTGATGCTTTGTCGCAGCGTGTCACCCGCGCCCACCAGCACCGGCGTGGAGGTCATGGAACCGGCCAGCATGCCTGCCGTGAGACCAATATCCCAGCCGAACACTTTGCCGAGTCCCAACGCAACGAGCAGGGCGCTGACCACCATAACAATGGCAAGAAGGAAGTAGTTTTTACCGTCGCGGAAAAAGATCGAGAAAAAGTTAGGTCCGGCTTCAACACCGACACAAAAAATAAACAACATAAAGCCGAGACTGAGTGCGTCGGTATTTATCGCAAAGTGCTGCTGACCTAAAATCAATGAAACAACGAGGACACCAATGGAATTTCCTAGCTGTACCGAGCCGAGACGTAATTTGCCTAAGCACAGCCCCAGGGCTAAGACGACAAATAATAACAGAACGTCATTTCCGCTTAACAATTCTGCGACGTTAATGTTCACGGTTTAACTTCTTCTTTACCTGTAACAAGTTGATGAAAGGGCCTTTTTTCGCTATCTTGTGGCAGCTGTGAATGTCCTTGCCGCCAGGAAGGTGCAGACCATTATTTAAAACGGCGTCATTCTAATCATAAATAACTTCCTCAGCTATCAGCAGTTTTTAATCCTTCTGCCAGCGGCTGTTTCTTTTTATTTCCACTTGTGCGCATCAGGGCAGTAAACGTTTCAATATTGTTAACAACAAAGTTGAGGATGGTTATGTTGCAGCGCAATAATCGCTGGCCAGCACCGGTTCTGGGTATGATGCTTTATACGCTGGTGTTTATTTTTGCACACCATTTTTGGGCCGTTGCCGCGGAACAAGCGATGCGCGGACAGCCTGAATTATTGCTGTTTTTATTGCCGGGCATGTTAATGGCGCTGTTGCAGCCGGATAGTCCCCTGGTCAGTACACTGTGGGTCGCCGTGGTGGGCACGCTTTTGGGTATGGCCTGGATGTGGCTCACCGTCACGCAGATGCACAGTTGGCTGCTGATTGTTGCATGGAGTTTAAGTGCGCTGTTTTGGGCTGGATGCGGGGCGTTACTGGTCCGCCTGATGAGGATTATGCTGGCGATGCGTGCCGAATAGCACGATCAAAAACGGGCCCGCAGGCCCGTTTGCTTAGGCTTCAACACCCAGATTTTCTTTGGTCCATGCCGCAAATTCGGTGTAACCACCGATGTGCTGGTCATCAAGGAAAATCTGCGGCACGGTGGTTACCGGTTTGCCGGCACGTGCTTCCAGGTCGGCCTTGGTGATGCCGGTCGCCTGAATATCGACGTACTGA
>NZ_DAMDQC010000162.1:0-9676 GCF_032082325.1 Pantoea sp. CTOTU50773
TAGTGCGACGCACGATGGCCGGGCGATTGGCTGCCAGTGTGGGTTTGTGCACGTAGAATTCATCCGGGTTCACCGCACCTTGCACCACCATCTCACCAAGACCGAACGCCGAGGTGATAAAGACCACCTGGTCGAAACCGGATTCGGTATCAATGGTAAACATCACGCCAGAAGACGCGAGATCGGATCGCACCATGCGCTGAATACCCGCTGACAGGGCAACGCCACGATGGTCGTAGCCCTGGTGCACGCGGTAAGAGATCGCACGATCGTTAAATAAAGAAGCGTACACGTGCTTCACGGCCACCAGCACCGCATCAAAGCCCTGCACGTTAAGGAAGGTCTCCTGTTGCCCCGCGAACGAGGCATCGGGCATGTCCTCAGCGGTGGCGGATGAGCGCACCGCAAAGGAAGCGTCGGCATCATCAGAGGAGAGTTGCTCATAGGCAGTACGCATCGCCTCTTCCAGCTCAGGCAGGAATGGCGTGTCCACGACCCATTGACGAATTTGTTTACCGGCCTTAGCCAGCTCTTCAACATCATCAATATCCGTTTTATCCAGCAAATCATAAATGCGCTGGTTCAGTCCGCTTTGATCGAGAAACAGATTAAAGGCGTAAGATGTCGTGGCATAGCCGTTAGGCACGGAGACGCCCAGTGACGACAAGTTAGTAATCATTTCTCCCAGGGAAGCATTCTTGCCCCCCACCCGATCAACATCATGCATGCCAAGCTGGTTGTACCAGAGCACTAGCGACTGTTGGTCTTGATTGGACATTGAGATTATCCTTCATTTAAATGATTGGAGCACATGGAACATTTTGCTATTCGCCAAAACAGCCTGGCACAATCAATAAATAAAGACTAAGTGTTGAATCGTTAAAGCAGAAAAAGAAACGCAAAATCGGACTAGTACCTGTTAGTGCTAGCGTTGCGCAACGGGCTTATTTAATGCTGAAACATGGCCGCAACGATATTTTTCCCCTTTTCAGAGGGTTAGCCATTGGTTTTTGTTGCGCAACAGATTCAGACTTTATTTTTACCTTGTGATAAAAATTGCGGGGAAATAGCGGTTTTCAAAACAGCATTTCATCTAATATTGTTCATCACAAAAATAAAATTCCAGCAGAAAGCACTCACGATATGGATATTTCATTTTATTTTTAATTAAAATGAAACATCGGCAATGACATTGTTACGCAAAAGTAAATAAGAGGGGATTTCGCCTATGAGCACTGAGCGCAGTGTGTTCTACATTTCAGACGGTACCGCCATTACCGCGGAGGTATTGGGGCATGCCGTGCTGTCGCAATTCCCCGTGAATATCAACAGCGTGACCCTGCCCTTTGTTGAGAATGTTCAGCGAGCTCAGGCGGTGAAGGCGCAGATTAACGCGCTGTATCAGCAAAGCGGCGTACGTCCGATTGTGTTCTTTTCCATCGTCACCCCGGATGTGCGTGAAATCATTCTGGAAAGCGAAGGCTTTTGCCAGGACATCGTGCAGGCATTGGTGGGTCCGCTGCAAAGTGAGCTTGGCGTATCTTCAATGCCAGTGGCGCACCGAACCCATGGTCTGACGGCGAGCAATCTCGGCAAATATGATGCGCGTATTGCCGCGATTGATTACACGCTTTCGCACGATGATGGTATCTCACTGCGTGGTCTGGAGGATGCGCAGGTCATTTTGCTCGGCGTCTCTCGATGTGGCAAAACACCCACCAGCCTCTATCTGGCGATGCAGTTTGGTGTTCGTGCGGCAAACTATCCCTTTATCGCCGATGACATGGATAACCTGAAATTGCCGCCGGCGTTACGCGCCCATCAACATAAGCTGTTTGGATTAACCATCGATCCTGAACGTCTGGCGGCGATTCGGCAGGAGCGTGCAGAGAATACCCGTTATGCCTCGATGCGCCAGTGCCGCCTGGAAGTGGGGGAAGTGGAAGCGCTCTTCCGCACGCATCAGATTCGTTACCTTAACAGTACCAACTATTCGGTAGAGGAGATTGCCACCAAAATCCTCGACATCATGGGTCTGCGCCGCAGCATGTATTGATCTGTACGCCAGGCCGTAAAGCCTGGCTTCCGTCTTGTTTCGCTCACCTTTCTTTTTAGCGGGTTGAATTCGCGGCCTATTGGTTTATTGTGACCACCATCACTTCCCGGTATTTCACCGTTGCGAAGAACAGATTTTGAGAATCTCAATGAACAAGACTGATGAACTGCGTACCGCGCGCATCGGCAGCCTGCTAACGCCCGCTGTGCTTGCGCAAGAACACCCCATTTCACCGGAGGTGGCGGCCACCGTCACCGCTGCGCGCCAGCGTATTGCACGCATTTTGACCGGTGAAGATCCACGCCTGTTGGTGATTATCGGCCCGTGCTCGCTACACGACCCTAAAGCCGCGCTGGACTATGCCGAACGCCTCAACGTGTTACGCGAACGTTACCAGGATCGTCTGGAAATCGTGATGCGCGCTTACTTCGAAAAACCGCGCACGGTGGTCGGCTGGAAAGGATTGATCTCAGATCCGGATCTGGATGGCAGTTTCGACGTTAATCGCGGCATCGCCATTGCTCGGAAACTGTTGCTGAATATCAACGCCACTGGTATGCCGACCGCCACCGAGTTCCTTGATATGGTGATCGGCCAGTTTATTGCTGACCTGATCAGCTGGGGCGCCATTGGTGCACGCACCACGGAGAGTCAGATCCACCGTGAAATGGCATCGGCGCTGTCGTGCCCGGTCGGATTCAAAAACGGTACAGACGGCAATGTGCAAATCGCAGTGGATGCGATTCGCGCGTCACGCGTCAGTCATATGTTCCTGTCTCCGGATAAACACGGTCAAATGACGATTTACCAGACCAGCGGCAATCCGCATGGTCATGTGATTCTGCGCGGTGGCCGTCAGCCTAACTATCACGCCGAAGATGTCGCGGCCGCAGCCGCAAATTTGCGTGATTTCAATTTGCCGGAACAGCTGATCATCGACTTTAGCCATGGTAACTGTCTGAAGCAGCATCGCCGCCAGCGCGACGTCGCAGATGATGTGGCAGCACAAATTCGTGCGGGATCACGTGCGGTGGCGGGTGTGATGATTGAGAGTTTCCTGCAGGAAGGTAATCAGAAAGTGGTGAGCGGCGAGCCGTTAAACTACGGTCAGTCTATTACCGATCCCTGCCTGAGCTGGGAAGATAGCGCCGAAGTGCTGGAGAAACTGGCTGCCGCGGTCGACAGCCGTTTTTAATCACCTTAGCTGGAGCAACTCACCTCCAGCGTTTTGCCCCACTCTGGCGGCCGTTGGCGTAACTCTGCGCTGACGGCCGCATCATCAAATGGCTGTTGTAAAGCCAGATGGAGCCGCTCCAGCGCCGCCTTCTCACCCTGCTCGACTTCTTCAATCACCTGCTGTGCCAGATAATTGCGCAACACCAGCGCTGGGTTGGCCGCCTTCATGACCTGCTGGCGTTGTTCATCTGATGCCTCATCCTGCAGCAGACGCTGACGATAGCCGTCGTACCAGTGGTCAAACGCCTCGCGGTCGATAAATTCATCACGCAGCGGCGAACGCTGTTGATGCTGCTGCGTCTCACTCAGTAAGCGAAAGGTCAACGTGTAATCGCTTCGCTCTTGTGTCATCAGCGACAGCAGTTGCGTCAGAATCGCGTTGTCATTGGCATCAGCGGTCAGAAGGCCCAGTTTAGCGCGCATCTTCTCACCCCAGACCCGCATAAGTTCCGTTTCATAATGGCTGAGCGCCTGTTTTAACTGATCCGTGCTCATCAACCCTGACAATGCATGCGCCAGACGATTGAGGTTCCACAAACCAATCATCGGCTGATTCTCAAAGGAATAACGCCCCTGATAATCGCTGTGATTGCAGATGAATCCGGGTTGGTAATCATCAAGGAAGCCATAGGGACCATAATCCAGCGTCAGTCCGAGGATCGACATGTTGTCGGTGTTCATCACGCCATGCGCAAAGCCCACGCTCTGCCAGTGGGCGATCAGGCTGGCAGTGCGTTTCACGATATCGGTAAACCACAGCACATAGCGGTCAGCGTCATCGCTTAATTCTGGCCAGTGATGATGAATGGCGTAATCTGCCAGTTGCCGGACCTTATCCTGCTCGCCGCCATAGTAAAAATGTTCAAAGTGACCAAAACGCAGATGACTCTCAGCGATGCGCATCAGCATTGCCCCGCGTTCCTGCGTTTCACGCAGCACTGGCTCATCGCCAATCGCCAGAGCCAGCGCGCGAGTGGTGGGAATCCCCAAATGGTGCAACGCTTCCGAAGCCAGGAACTCACGCACGCTGGAACGAATCACCGCCCGGCCATCACCCATACGCGAATAGGGTGTCAATCCCGCCCCTTTCAAATGCCAGTCGAGTTTACGTCCGTTCGTCAGTTGCTGTTCACCCAGCAGAATGCCCCGCCCATCGCCCAGCTGGCCGGCCCACACACCAAATTGATGTCCGCTGTAAACCTGCGCCAGCGGGGCCATACCTGGCAATAGCTCACGACCACTCCAGACGCCGTGCCCCTGCCCAGTGAAGAGCCCGGCATCCAGTTCCATTTCTGCTGCCAGCGGCGCGTTATGATAGAACAGGCGCCCGCCTTCCAACGGCGTTGGCATCAGCGCCGTATAGCATCCCGGCAGCTCTTGCTGCCAGCTATTAATAAATTGCATCACCACTCCAGAAGGTGCACACAAAAAGCACCAACAGTGAGTTTAAAGAATTGGGTTCAGTGTAACGCTGGGCGTCAGCGGATGACAGTTGAAAGGACTACTGCTGTGAAGGGGTGTGCGAAGTCACATCAGGATAAATAAGATCACCTAACCGTTCCGCTTTGACAACCGGGAACAAATTGCCTTGCAGTTGAGCTCCGCTCAGCGTGCTGACTTTCTCCAGCATGAGGTTATCGTCAACACCACATATTATGAGCTGATCGGCATAATCTGAGAAATTATCGATGACCGTTTGGATAAATGGTGTAAAAGATGCACGTTTAGCCAGGCCTTGTATAAAGGTTTTATCCAGTTTCAGTACACTAAAGAGATTATCGTAAACTGCGGTTGCAGGTGCTTTACCTGCACCAAATTGGGAAAGTGATAAACGGAATTCCTGCTGTAATGTTGCCAGAAGTGGCTGCGCTTTTCCGCGCGCTAATTGCGGAAACGTTTCGCTAATATCGAGAATAATAAAAGGAAGTTGTTTAAATTTCCTTAACAGAAATTCACTTTCAAGCAGCGTTAACGCCATCGAATCATCAATACGAACCAAAGCGGTAATTTGATGTAGCTCAAAAAAGTCACGGTACTTTTCCAGTAAAGAAAGCTGGCTCTGCATTAACCGTAATTGCTGCGCATCGTCTAATTGCGGCAACAGCAAATCCTGCGGCAGCGTAATAGGTGCGCTGTCGTGGACGAATTGCGTCACCAGCTCGACCGCAGTCAGCTGGCCCGCCAGTGTATAAACTGGATAGAACCAGGTTTCCGACTGATAGTCGGCAGATAAATGGACTTTCATTTTAGCAGCCAGAAGCAGTGGCAATTGGCGCATCGTATATCAATGAAAACGGTCAGGCAATAGGACCAAACGTTAGAAGAGACGCAATTTTGTGCCTGATTAAACCGTTTTAAGCCATAAATAAAACTTAAGCCAAATAGCCGAGGTGGTTGTCCATACTCATTAAATAAATTCAGTCTTATTTTTAGTATTTATGCGAGCACAGGTAAAGTGCCATTTTAAATGAGAGTTAAATTTGAGGGGAATTCAATAATAAACCGGCTGAAAAACCATGAAGAGAATAGGTCATTCAGCACTGGTATGGTAATCATTCAGATACGACGTGCCTGCCAAAATACCTTGCGCCAATAGACATTATCCAGTGAGGAGCGAATCACGCCCTGGCTGGTAGAAGCGTGGATGAAGGTGTTATCGGTATCATAAATACCCACATGCAGGCCATTCTCTCCGCTGCCCGTTTTGAAGAAGACCAGATCACCGGGCAGCAAATCGCGTTTATCAATGCGAGTGCCAATATCCGTCTGGTCAACGGTAGAACGCGGCAGTTGCATATCGAATTTATCGCGGAAGGTCAGATAAACAAAACCAGAGCAATCCACACCGCCTCGACTTAACCCGCCGTAGCGATAAGGCGTGCCACGCCAGCGACCTAACTGATCGTTGAGTTGAGCAATCACGGTGATGGAATCAGAAAGGCGGCCATTCGGCGGCGGCGCGTGATGGCTACTACACCCAACCAGCAGCAGCATCAGAAGAAATACCGTTATTCGCATCAGAATGTCCCTAAATCCGTCGCCCGGATGACACTTTAGCGGCAAATCTGCTTAACAGGCAATGTTATTCAGGGAATAAACAGCAGAGGGCCTTGCGGTGTATCTAATTGTTGAAACTCGGTTTGGTATAACGGAGAAAGATTGGCGGCGGTTAAGACGTCCCGCGCACGCCCCTGCATCACCACTTCCCCCTGATGCATCAATCCTACGCGGTCGGCATGGCGCAGACTGTGGTTAAGATCATGGCCGCTGGCAATCACCGCAATACCGGCGTGGCACAGCTGGAACAGCAATTTATCCACGGCTCGCTGCTGCGCGACATCCAATGCCGTCATCGGCTCATCCAGAATTAAAAGCTTGCCGTGAGGATTGATCGCCGGATGGATTTGCATCACTACTGCCGCCAGCCGCACACGCTGCCATTCGCCACCAGAGAGCTGCGTCAGTTGACGGGTTAATTTGTCGTGTATACTGAGTTGCGTCAGCACATCATTGAGTGTGACATCTACCTGCGGCGACGCCGAAGAGAAATGCAGACGCAGATAGTGCCAGACGGGCATGGTCCCTAACGCGGCCTGTTGTTGCGGTAACCAGGCACGCCATTGAGCCAGTGCAGCCCCGCTTAAGCGGCTCAACGACGTTCCTGCAAGCTGAATCACGCCTTGAGCCGGCAATAATCCCGACAGCGCACAGAGTAAAGTACTTTTTCCCGCGCCATTCGGGCCCACCAAATGTATCCATTCACCTGCATTGACGCTGAGATCAACCGGAGCCAGACGTCCCGCGACGCTAACTCCCTGACACTGCAACAACATTTACTCTGCCAGCGCCTGCTCAACGCGTTTCAGGATGATCGGATCATCAGGCGTCATATCCGGAGAGAAACGCGCAATCACCTTACCCTGTTTGTTGATGAGGAATTTTTCGAAGTTCCACAAAATGTCGCCCTCGGCTTTTGGTGCACGTCCTTTACTCACCATACGCTCGAGGAAACCGCTGCCTTCAGGACGTTCGGCTTCAGGCTGTGCCGCCGTTAACTGCGCATACAGCGGATGACGGTTGGCACCGTTCACATCGGTTTTATCGAACATTGGGAAAGTCACACCATAAGTGGTGCTGCAGAAGGTTTTGATCTCTTCGTTGCTGCCCGGCTCCTGCTCCAGAAACTGATTGCAGGGGAAACCCAGCACGCTAAAGTTTTTGTCCTGCCAGGCTTTCTGCAGTGACTCAAGCTGATCATACTGCGCCGTCAGCCCACATTTTGACGCCACGTTGACCACCAGCAGTACGTTGTCCTGATACTGTGCCAGCGTCGTTTTTTCGCCGTCCAGGGTAACCAGTTCTGTCTGATAAATGCTCATTGTCGATTCCTGTTGTTGAGACCAAGATGCCAGCCATTGCTAGCGCGAAGATTTCACTAATAGCACGATAAACAGCGGTGCGCCGAGGGTGGCGGTGACCACGCCAATCGGCAACTCTGCCGACGTCAGCACCAGTCGGGCGATAATATCTGCCCCGAGGAGCACCGCAGCCCCTGCCAGCGCCGAGGCGGGCAGCAGGTATCGGTGATCGCTAAAACCGCTTAAGCGTAACAGATGAGGGATGACCAATCCGACAAACCCGATGGTACCGGCCATCGCCACGCTGGCGCCAACCAGCCAGCCCATCGCCAACACTAACAGGTTACGCCATAACAATAACGGCAGGCCTAGCTGACGCGCCGAGGTTTCCCCCAGTGAAAGTAAATTCAGCGTCCGAGCGGTGGCTGTCAGCAGCAGAGTGACCGGCAACAGCGCCAGCATCATCCAGCCATAGCGCCAGTCAATACCGCCAAAGCCGCCCATCATCCAGTACATTAACTGCCGTAGATCGAGGCTGGTGCTAAAGTACACGGCCCATGTCATCACTGCGCTACAGATAATGCCGAGCGCGACCCCCGTGAGCAATAAGCGGCTGGCTGAAAGCTGACGATGGGCAAAGTGCAGCAGGATCAGCGTGATCAATAATGCGCCCGCCATCGCCGCCAGCGTCAGGCTCCATAATGAGCCATTGCCCAGCATGACACCCAACACTAACCCAATGCCCGCGCCATTGGATACGCCAAGCAGGCCGGGTTCTGCCAGCGGATTGTTGAACAGCGCCTGCATCACCACACCACACACCGCCAGCGCAGCGCCCACCAGCAGCACCGCCAGCGTCCGCGGTAAGCGCAACTGCCAGACGAAGAGTTCACCGTTAGAGGAAAACCATTGGGTTGGCGATATCCAGATGTCTCCGGCGCACAGGCTGAGAATAAACAGCAGCAGCAGAATGGCACCGAGCAGCATCAGCCAGCGCTGGCTACGACGATCGGCCTGACGGGCAAGCTGGTCCAACAGAGTCATAGATAAGATTGGCAGAGAAAACAGAGATTTGATTGTAGTGGGATTGTGGCAAAAAGAAAGCGGCACCGAGTGGGTGCCGCTAAGCAACGCTTACTGATGAGGCGGGATCGGTTGACCGTGATTATCACGCTTGTCGTGGCTATCACGCGAGTCATGATGCTGGTCGCGCGGCTGCGGTTTGTTATCGTGGTGCGGCGCATTGCCCGGGTGCTGTGGCTGCCAGCCGTTACCGTTCCAGTAACCGTGCGGGCCTTTGGTGCCGATGCGTTGATTGTGGTGCTGTTTCCACCAGGTTGGCGCACGCCAGTCGTAGCCATCCCAGTAGTAGCCACGTTTATCTTGATCACCGATATGAATAGAAACACCCGGTGTGTTGATGTTAACGGAAACATTGGCGTTAGCCAGCAGCGGCATGCCTAACAGGATGCCCAGTAAAAGTGCTGTCTTTTTCATCAGCAATACCCCTTGTTATCTGATGGCGCTGTTATAACAAATGGATTGCCGCAGTCACTATCAGCCAGTGCCGATTTTCATCCTATTTTCCGGATACTTACGAAATCCTGACATTATGGAAAGATTGCGCAGAACGGCCATTTTACAGCCAATAAAAAAGGCCGCTAAGCGGCCTTTTTGTCATACTGAAATTAGTCAGCGTCCTTCGGTGTCGCGTTCTCAACGCGACTTTTCAACTTCTGTCCCGGACGGAAGGTCACCACTCGGCGGGCAGTGATAGGAATATCTTCCCCCGTCTTCGGGTTACGGCCCGGACGTTGATTTTTGTCACGCAGATCAAAATTACCAAATCCGGACAGTTTAACCTGTTCTCCGTTTTCTAACGCGCGGCGAACTTCTTCAAAGAAGAGCTCAACCAACTCTTTGGCATCGCGTTTGCTCAACCCGAGTTTTTCAAACAGGTACTCTGACATTTCAGCTTTTGTAAGCGCCATAGGTTCAATCCCTCAAGGTTGCCTGGAATCGCTCT
>NZ_DAMDQC010000163.1:0-9634 GCF_032082325.1 Pantoea sp. CTOTU50773
TGTTCTGGCCAGCAATGCTGGAAGGCAGCAACTTCCGCAAGCCGACCAACCTGTTTGTGCACGGTTATGTGACGGTGAACGGCGCGAAGATGTCCAAATCACGCGGCACCTTCATTAAGGCCAGCACCTGGCTGCAGCATCTGGATGCGGACAGCCTGCGTTATTACTACGCAGCGAAACTCTCTTCACGCATCGATGACATCGACCTGAACCTGGAAGATTTCGTGCAGCGCGTGAATGCCGATATCGTCAACAAGGTGGTGAACCTCGCGTCCCGTAATGCTGGATTCATCACTAAGCGTTTTGGCGGCAAACTGGCGAGCGAGCTGGCCGATCCGGCGCTGTATCAGACCTTTGTCGATGCCTCAGAGAAGATTGGTGAAGCCTGGGCGAGCCGCGAGTACAACCGCGCGATTCGTGAAATCATGGCGCTGGCGGATATCGCTAACCGCTATGTGGATGAGCAGGCACCGTGGGTGGTGGCGAAACAGGAAGGCCGAGATGCTGACCTGCAAGCGATCTGCTCAATGGGTATCAACCTGTTCCGCATTCTGATGACCTGGCTGAAGCCGGTGCTACCTTCACTGAGCGCGCGTACCGAAGCCTTCCTTAATACGGAACTGAGCTGGGATGCGATTGCACAGCCGCTGCTGGATCACGATGTGGCGCCTTTCAAAGCCTTGTATGGCCGTATCGAAATGGCCAAAGTTGAAGGCCTGATTGAAGCATCTAAAGAAGATGCAGCTGCGGCGAACAAGCCAGCAGTAACCGGCCCTCTGGCGGATGCGCCGATTGGCGAAGCCATCACTATCGACGATTTCGCTAAAGTTGATATGCGTGTAGCACTGATCGAGAAAGCCGAGCTGGTTGAAGGATCTGACAAGCTGCTGCGTCTGGAACTGGATCTTGGCGGCGAGAAGCGCCAGATCTTCTCGGGCATTCGCGCGGCCTATCCGGATCCGTCAGTGCTGGTCGGCAAGATGACCATCATTGTCGCTAACCTGGCACCGCGTAAGATGCGTTTCGGCATCTCAGAAGGCATGGTGCTGTCAGCCGGTTCCGGCGGTTCAGATCTGTTTGTGTTGTCCGTTGATAGCGGTGCACAGCCTGGAATGCAGGTGAAGTAATTGAACAAGCCGCCTTCAGGGCGGCTTTTTTATCGACCCTCTGTTGTGGAGCCTGTCGTGCTAACTGCTTGCTGGCACTATTTGCGTGCCTTTGTGATTATCTATGCCGCGCTCTATGCCGGAAACGGTATTGCAGCCCTGCTGCCGTTTACCATTCCGGGCAGCATTATCGGCATGCTGCTGCTGTTTACCTTGCTGGCGCTGCAAATCCTGCCGGTCGGTTGGGTGAAACCGGGCTGTCATTTGCTGATACGTTATATGGCGCTGCTGTTTGTCCCGATCAGTGTCGGCGTGATGGGTTATACCGATATCCTGAGCGCGCAGTTTGGACCGATTGTCGTCTCCTGCGTGGTAAGTACCTTTATGGTGCTGTTAATCGTTGGCCTGAGCGCCGAACGTTTGCAGCGCCCGAAGGAGCATCCTCATGACTGACGCCTGGTGGTCACTGCCGCTCACCGTGGTGGCGTATCTGCTGGCGCGTAAGCTGGCAGCCAAAATCAATATCTCGATCATCAATCCGCTGTTGGTGGCGATGGCGATTGTGATTCCGATCCTGCTGCTCACCCATATCCCTTATACCCGCTATTTTGCCGGCAGCACCTTCCTTAATCAGCTGCTGCAACCTGCGGTGGTCGCGCTCGCATTGCCGCTGTATGAGCAGATGCATCAGATTCGCGCGCGCTGGAAAACCATCATCAGCGTCTGTTTTATTGGCAGCATCACCGCGATGGTCTCCGGCACCGCTATTGCGCTATGGATGGGAGCTACGCCAGAAATTGCCGCGACGATTATGCCGAAATCCGTCACCACGCCTATTGCCATGGCAGTATCCGGTTCGCTGCACGGTATTCCCGCCATCAGCGCCATCTGTGTGTTGATTGCCGGCGTGCTCGGCGCAGTGTTCGGCCATATGCTGCTGAATCTGTTTAAGGTGCACAGCAAGTCTTCACGCGGCCTGGCGATTGGCAACGCATCGCATGCCTTAGGCACGGCGCGCGCGGCAGAGATCGATTATCAGGAAGGAGCATTTAGCTCTTTGGCATTAGTGATTTGCGGCATTATCACATCGCTGCTGGCCCCCTTCCTTTTCCCGCTGCTGATGCACTGGTTGGGCTAAAACTTGCGAGAGATCTCGCAAAGTTGAAACAACTCAATCAGCTTACATTGTCATAGCGACACAGATCACATATAACCCCATAGGCGGCGCATCGCCGCTAACGCGTTAATGAGGTCATCACATCATGCATCCACGATTTACTGCTGCTTTCTCCGCCCTGCCCGCTGACTTGCAAACTGCGATTCATCCCTTGCTGGATGCAGCTGATTTTGACGGCGTACTGCGCCCGCAAGACGTGGCGCGCCTGAAGCAGGAAACGGGGCTGGATGATGATGCCCTGGCGCTGGCACTGCTGCCGATTGCCGCCTGCTGTGCGGTGGCACCGGTGTCTCACTTCAATGTGGGTGCGATTTCACGCGGAGTGAGTGGTCACTGGTATTTCGGTGCCAATATGGAATTCGAACATGCGCCGCTGCAGCAAACCGTGCATGCGGAGCAAAGCGCCATTACTCATGCCTGGCTGCACGGCGAAGAGAAACTGGATGCCATCACCGTCAATTACACGCCTTGCGGCCACTGCCGTCAGTTTATGAACGAGCTTAACAGCGGCACGGCTATCCGCATCAGTCTGCCAGGTCGTGCAGTGAGTACATTGGGCGATTATCTGCCGGATGCGTTTGGCCCCGCCGATCTGAATATCACGGAACGTCTGCTGACACCGATTCATCACGGCTTCGCTGCGCAAGGTGATGCCTTACAGCAAGCGGCGATTGAGGCGGCGAACAACAGTCATGCGCCCTACAGTCACAGCTACAGTGGTGTGGCCCTGCGCAGCCAGAGCGGTAACCTCTTCACCGGTCGCTATGCAGAAAACGCCGCTTTCAATCCAAGTTTGCCGCCATTGCAGGCAGCGCTGATTATGATGAACATGCGTAATGAAGCGCTGGATACGATTAAACAGGCAGTATTAGTCGAATGTGAAGGTAGTACGTTAAGCCAGCGCGATGCCACGCACGCTACGCTGGCGGCACTGGGCTGTGAAGATTTCTCACTTACTTTAGTTTCGAAAACATCAGTTTAGTGATCCTTTCATCGCTTTTGTGACTTTCTATTAACAAAAGCTGTACATCCGCAAGAATCCTCATAGGATTGGGCGCCAGAACTACTTCACAAGAAACAGGTCTGGCGTTACCTTTTCCCGGTGACACGTCAGAAAACACTGCAACCGGAGCAAAGACTGCATGGAACTCGAATACGAAAGTAAACGTCCGCTGTATATTCCTTACGCGGGTCCGATTCTGCTGGAATTTCCGCTGCTGAACAAAGGCAGCGCCTTCACCCTGGAAGAACGCAACGAATTTAACCTCAATGGCCTGTTACCCGAAGCCGTTGAAACCATCGAAGAGCAGGCCGAGCGTGCCTGGCGTCAGTTCCTGGATTTCAAAAACAATAACGACAAGCACGTCTATCTGCGCAACATTCAGGACACCAACGAAACGCTGTTCTACCGCCTGCTGGATAATCATCTGGAAGAGATGATGCCGATTATTTATACCCCAACCGTCGGCGCGGCCTGTGAACACTTCTCTGAAATTTATCGTCGTGCGCGCGGTGTGTTCATCTCTTATAACAATCGCGATCGCATTGAAGACATGCTGCAAAACGCCACTAAGCAGAACGTGAAAGTGATCGTGGTGACCGATGGCGAGCGTATTCTCGGCCTCGGCGATCTCGGCATCGGCGGTATGGGTATCCCAATCGGTAAGCTGTCGCTGTACACCGCGTGTGGCGGGATCAGCCCGGCGTATACCCTGCCCGTGGTGCTGGATGTCGGTACCAACAATCAGCAGTTGCTGAATGACCCGCTGTATATGGGCTGGCGCCATCCGCGTATCACCGGCGAAGAGTACGAAGCCTTCGTTGATGAATTTATCCAGGCAGTGAAACGCCGCTGGCCAAATGTGCTGCTGCAGTTTGAAGACTTTGCACAAAAGAACGCTATGCCGCTGCTGGAGCGTTACCGCGATGAGGTGTGCTGCTTTAACGATGACATTCAGGGCACTGCCGCCGTTACCGTTGGCACCCTGATCGCCGCCAGCCGTGCAGCGGGCAGCCGTCTGTGCGAGCAGAAAGTGGTGTTCCTCGGCGCCGGTTCCGCCGGTTGCGGTATCGCTGAGCAGATCATCGCGCAGATGAAATCTGAAGGTCTGAGCGACGACGAAGCACGTTCCCGCGTGATGATGGTCGATCGCTTTGGTCTGTTGACCGACAAACTGCCTAATTTGCTCGATTTCCAGGGCAAACTGGTGCAGAAGAGTGAAAACCTGAAGGACTGGGATGTGACCAGCGATTCTATTTCACTGCTGGATGTGGTGCGCAACGCGAAGCCAGACATTCTGATTGGCGTGTCAGGTCAGCCGGGGCTGTTCACCGAAGAGATCATCCGCGAGATGCACAAGCACACTAAGCGTCCGATCGTGATGCCGCTGTCAAACCCAACCTCACGCGTTGAAGCCACCCCAGCAGATATCATCTCCTGGACCGACGGTGAAGCGCTGGTCTCGACTGGCAGCCCATTTGCACCGGTAACCTGGAAGGGTAAATCCTACCCGATTGCCCAGTGCAACAACTCCTATATCTTCCCAGGTATTGGTTTGGGTGTGATTGCCGCCGGTGCCACCCGCATCACCGATCCGATGCTGATGACCGCCAGCCGCGCCCTGGCTGACTGCTCACCGCTGGTGAACGATGGCGAAGGCCCGGTGCTGCCAGAATTGAAACACATTCAGGGCGTTTCGAAGCTGATCGCTATGGAAGTGGGTAAAGCAGCGCAGTTGGCTGGCGTGGCCGTTGTGACCTCAGAAGACGTGCTGTCAAAAGCCGTTAACAACAACTTCTGGCTGCCGCAGTATCGTCATTATCGCCGCACGTCTATCTAAGCAGGCAGCGCAGCCGGTAAATTCAGTACCGGCTGCGCTTAAAATATCGCCAGCCAACCGGCGTAAACTTGCTTAGCGCCCCCACCTCAAGTAGCCTTTAGCCATCCTTTTTTCCGCCAACCGAGTGCTTACGCGCATGATTAAACGCGTTTTCTTTGGTCTGTTTTTCATCATCTTATTGATGGTGGCGACCGCGCTCGGCCTGGATCGCTGGATCAGCTGGAAAACTGCCCCGTTTATTTATGAAGATGTCACCTCGCTACCGCATCGTCAGGTCGGGGTGGTCTTAGGCACCGCCAAGTATTACCGCACCGGCGTGATCAATCAGTATTACCTTTATCGCATTCAAGGTGCGCTTAACGCGTATAACAGCGGCAAGGTGAATTATCTGCTGTTGAGTGGTGACAACGCGCTGCAAAGTTATAACGAACCGATGACCATGCGCCGCGATTTGATCAAAGCCGGTGTCGATCCTGCCGATATCGTGCTCGACTATGCCGGATTCCGTACGCTGGACTCGATTGTACGCACCCGCAAAGTGTTCGATACCAATGATTTCATCATCATCACACAACGCTTCCACTGTGAGCGCGCGCTGTATATCGCCCAACATCTGGGAATTCAGGCGCAGTGTTATGCGGTTCCGTCTCCGAAAAATATGCTGTCGGTGCGTTTCCGCGAGGTTGGTGCTCGTTTAGGCGCATTAGCCGATTTGTATCTGATGAAACGTGAACCTCGTTTCCTCGGCCCGCTGGTGCCGATTCCGGCGGTGCATGAAGTGCCGGAAGATGCACAGAGTTATCCGGCGGTGACGCCAGAGCAGTTGCTGGATTTGGAAGAGAAGCTGCAGAAGTAACGCTACCTGAAAATATTGCGTTGATGCCATCTGGTGTCGCTTGGTTGTTGTGGTGACGCTGTCTGGTGCTGCTTCAGTTTACTGTTATAACGCTGTCGGGTATCGCCTCAGGTTACTGTTATAACGCTGTCTGGTGTCGCTTTAGGTTACTGTTATAACGCTGTCTGGTGCCGCTTTGGGGGCTGGCGGTCCTCGCGCCGCTGACGCGGTGCCTTCACGCCGTTCGTCTGCCTTACGGAACGGCGGGATGGCACATCCATGTGCCGCCCCGCCTTCCGCCCGCATCCCTGCGGGCTATCCTGGCATCCTCACTCTGTTCAGCGCTGCGAAAAGCCTGCCCCCAAAGCGGCACCAGCCTGCTATTGAGCTTAATTGCGTGCTGTTAAAAAAGAGCACACAGCGTCAGACCATAGCCGAATAGCTGTAAGGCTGTGCTCGGATGCCGTGCATTTGGTATCAAGACAGGCACAACGATGTTGCTTCCGCTCTTTTCCACCACAAAAGCCATCTGCAAAAAGTACAATATCCGTTCAGAAAACGGGCTCGATGTTTGAAGCCATGTCCCTTCACCGCTGAAAGAAGTATTCGCAGAAGCCGCATATTTTTGAAAAAACGGGCACAACGTTTGAGGCCAAAGCACCTCTGCTGATGCAAGGGCTATCCGCAGCGCTGAGGCTTTTACGTTGGGCCAGGAGATCCACGCAGGGATGCGTGGATCAGTTCGGGGCCGGCCAGGGATGGTCGATCCCCGAACGTTCCGTCGGCACGACGTGTAAGCCGAGGGCACCGCGTCAGCGGCGCGAGGACTGCCCGGCAGCAGCAGAGGTGCTTTGAGCCCACACCGCACCCGCCCTTCGCCCTTCGCCCTTCGCAGTTTGCACAAATAAAAAAGGCCACCATTTATAAAATGGCAGCCTTTTGCAGTGATGTGTTGCTGTGTGTCAGTCTTATTTTTTACGTGCGTACTTCAGTGAATCCAGGGCTACAGCGAAGATGATAATGCCGCCCTTGATAATGTACTGCCAGTAAGGGTTCACGCCGATGTAGGTCAAACCGTAGTTGATAACGGTGAAGATGATCACACCGGTCACCACGCCCGCAACTGTACCCACACCACCCGCAAATGACACGCCGCCGACCACACAGGCCGCAATCGCATCCAGCTCATACATAAAGCCGAGGTTGTTGGTGGCACTGCCGATGCGGCCCGCTTCCAGCATCCCGCCGAAGGCGTAGAACACGCCTGACAGCGCATACACCAGAATCAGGTTCAGCGGCACGTTAACACCTGAAACACGCGCGGCTTCCGGGTTACCGCCGATGGCAAAAATGTTTTTACCGAAGCGCGTTTTGTTCCACAGAATCCAGACAAAAATAATGGCAATAAACGCGTAGAAGGTGATGAATGACAGCTTGAAATCACCGAAACGGAAGAAGCCCTGAGCAAAGGTCGAGAAGCCCGCGTCAAAACCGGCCACCGGTGATGCGCCAACAAAGTCGTAATACAGCGAGTTAATGCCGTAAACGATAATCATGGTGCCCAACGTGGTGATAAATGGCGTCACTTTCAGATAAGCGATGATCACGCCGTTCACCAGGCCAATCACACCACCGATAATGCACACGGTCAGGATAACCAGTGGAATCGGTACGGTATCCAGGTGCGGGAACACCTTATTGGCGTTATCCATGGATTGCAGCAAGGTCGCCGCAACCACCGCGGCCAGACCGACCTGGCGCCCGGCTGACAGGTCAGTACCCTGCGTCACGATCAATCCGGCCACGCCCAGTGCAATAATAATACGCACTGAAGATTGGGTCAGAATGTTACTCAGGTTCATCAAACTTAAAAACGTCGGGTCCTGGAAAATAATAATTGCCAGCAGTACCAACAGGACAACGTAAATGCCGCCCTCTTTTAACCAGGTTAGCGCATTCTTTTTAGTAGTCGCTTTCATGTTAAAGCCCTTGCTTCATTAAAGGTGTAATGACGCTAAACGCAGGATTTCATTCTGCGAGGTCGTTTTGGTCTCGACAATGCCCGCTACCAGGCCATTACTCATCACTAAAATACGATCGGTAATTCCCAGCAATTCTGGCATTTCAGAAGAGATAATAATGATGCCCTTCTCTTTCTTCGCCAACTCAGAAATTAACTGATAAATTTCGAACTTAGCACCAACGTCAATACCGCGCGTCGGTTCATCCAGCATCAGAATTTCCGGCTGAGTTAATAACCAGCGACCAATAATAACCTTCTGCTGGTTACCACCGGAAAGCGAACCAATTTGCGTATGATGACCTGGCGTTTTCACGCGCATTGAATCAATCACCCACTGGGTATCACTCTTCATGCGCTTATTATCAAGCAAGCCCATGCTGGATTTGTATTTTTTAATATTGGAAATAAGCGAGTTAAAACCAATATCCAGATAAGCATAAATCCCGGTTGAACGACGCTCTTCCGTTACCAGCGCAAAGCCGTGGTTAATCGCTTCATTGGCACTGTGGTTATTAATCGCTTTACCGTGCAGCTTAATGGTACCGCCTGACTTCTCGCGAATACCAAATAAAGTCTCAACGATGTCAGTACGTTTAGCGCCCACCAATCCGGCGATGCCTAAAATCTCACCTTTGCGCAGGTCGAAGGAAATATCGCGAATCGACGGCTGACGCAGCGAGGTTAAATGACGCACCTCAAGAATAGTTTCGCCCGGCACGTTGGTCTTATCCGGGAAACGCTGGTTCAGTGAACGACCGACCATCATGGCGATGATCTTGTCCATATCCAGCCCTTCCAGCGGCTGGGTGGCAATCCACTGTCCATCACGCAAAATCGTAATCTCATCACACAGTTGGAAAATCTCTTCCATCTTGTGTGAGATATAAACAATACCGCAGCCACGATCTTTCAGCTTACGGATAATAGTGAACAAGTGATTCACTTCTTTTTCGGTCAGCGACGATGTTGGCTCATCCATGATGACGATTTTCGCGTCATAGGAAAATGCCTTGGCAATTTCAATCATCTGCATTTGCGAAACAGACAGATTAGCCACTTTATCGCGTGGATCGATATCAATATCTAATTCGTCAAAGATCGCTTTGGTATCGCGATACATTTTATCCTGATCAACAAACACGCCTTTACGTGGATAGCGGCCAAGCCACATGTTATCCATCACGTTGCGTTGTAAAACCAGGTTTAATTCCTGATGCACCATTGAAACGCCATTCTCCAGCGCTTCTTTGGAACTTTTATAATCAATTTCTTCACCCTGAAACAGGATGCTCCCCGTATCCTTTTTATAAATACCAAACAGGCATTTTAATAATGTGGATTTTCCGGCGCCGTTTTCGCCCATTAAGGCATGGACGGAGTGCGGCCGCACTTTCAAATTCACATTATCTAAGGCTTTCACCCCTGGAAATGATTTCGAGACATTCGTCATCTCCAGCAGATATTCACGCTGTGCGGTCGGATTCTCACTGGCCATAATTTACCTGGCTAAATAAAACGTGGGTCAGATGCAATAAGGCGCGGCGTGCTGCCGCGCCCGGTACGTATTACTTCACAAACTGAAACAGGTTTTCTTTATCTACTGGTACGTAAGGAACACGTACGATTTTGTTTTCCATCTTGAATTTAGTACCG
>NZ_DAMDQC010000164.1:0-9605 GCF_032082325.1 Pantoea sp. CTOTU50773
CAGGAATTTAACCAGGAAGGCTAGTACCATACCTTTACTCGTGATGCCGTCGCCAACTTACTGCTATAGAGTAAACACGCGGTTGCCGCCGCCATCAGAGAGATGGAAGAGGCGAGTTATGAATTCGGCAGAAAGCAGACGGGCAGCACTTCTCAATATGCAATGAGCATTCAAAACGTCGTCGATATCTATAAGCATCGCAAGGTGCCCAAATATCGCGACAAACATAAAGATCCCTTCGTCGTTTTTGTTGTAAATCTCAAAGGTGGCGTGTCCAAAACCGTCACGACCGTTACCCTGGCACACGGTTTACGTGCTCACCCAGGCTTGCTGCATAATGATCTGCGAATTCTGGTGATTGATTTGGATCCGCAGGCCTCCAGCACCATGTTCCTCAGCCATACCAACAGTGTCGGTTCGGTGCTGGAAACGGCTGCACAGGCGATGCTGAACGATGTCAGCACTGAGCAGCTGCGTGAGCAGTTTGTGAAACCCACTGTGATGCCAGGCGTTGATGTGATGCCCGCTTCGATCGATGATGGTTTTGTCGCCAGCGACTGGGATGCACTGGTTGCTGAGAATCTACCTGGGATCGCACCCTCTGAAGTTCTGCGCCGCAACGTCATTGATCGTCTGGCTGAAGATTACGATTTCATCTTTATCGACACCGGTCCGCATCTTGATGCATTTATGCTCAATGCCATTGCCGCCAGTGACTTACTGCTTACGCCGACACCGCCAGCACAGGTTGATTTTCACTCAACGATGAAATACCTGACGCGACTGCCGGAAATGCTTGAGCGCATTGAGAACGAGGGGATAGAGCCAAGATTGAAAGCAAATATTGGCTTTATGTCGAAGATGACCACCAAACATGACCACATTACGTCTCATAGCTATGCACGTGAGGTGTTCACAAAATCGATGCTGGATGCGGTATTACCCCGTTTAGATGGTTTTGAGCGCTGTGGTGAGTCATTTGACACGGTGATCAGCGCAAATCCGACTTCGTATCCAGGCAGTGCCGATGCACTCAGAAAGGCGAAACAGGAAGCCGAGAATTTTTCACGCGCTGTATTTGACCGCATTGAATATATCAGGAGTACCAAGTGACCGAACCCAAATCACTCAAAAGAATTGGCCGCACCATGGGCCAATCCCAGATGTCGAGCTTTATCAACAGCGGCAATCAGTCACGCGTATTCACTCTGAAGTCGGGTAACACAGCGACATTCAGCCGCCAGCTCATTCCCAGCGGTGAAGTGGAAACCAAAACCGTTGTTGACGCGCAGGTGAATGGGCGAGACCAGTCAGCGCTCACTGAAGAATCAGTAAAAGACATTACGCGCACCATTGAGTTGCAGCAGTTCTTTCCGGCAATTGGCCGCCTGGTGGATGGCCGCATTGAAATTATGGATGGTTCTCGTCGTCGTGCCGCTTGTCTGTTCGCCGGTACGGGTCACGAAGTTCTGGAGACCGAGGATGACATTGATATCAGTGATGCCCGCAAGCTGGCCGCCGATATTAAGACTGCAAAAGAACACAATCTACGTGAACTGGGTCAACGTTTCCTGATGATGGAAGCGCAGGGTATGAACAAGACCGAGATCGCGAAAGCAGAAGGGATATCGAACGCCAAAGTAACGCGTGCATTTCAGGCTGCGTGGGTTCCTGCTGAATTTATCGAGTTAATACCGGTTGTTTCCGACCTCAGCATTCCGGACTACAAATTGCTGCTGGATGTGGCAGAAGAAGCGAAAGCAGAGGGTGTGGCGGTTAAAGAGGTTGTGGCTCAGGTCAAAGAGCGAATGGATGACGATCAGGCGCTGCACAAACTGGCCTCCGATGATCAGAAAACCCGGATCCTGTCGTTTTTCACCACTGCTAAAAAGCAGCTGGTTAAGCCGGTGAAAAACAAAAGTGTCACCACTGAGAAGTTTGGCCATTTCTCAGATCGTACCGCTTACGCTAAGCGCAAAACTAACGCAGAAAAACGCCATGTGCATTATGAATTCCACCGTTTGCCTGCCAATACGCTGGAAGAGATCGATATTGCTATTAAGGCGATCCTTTCTAAGTCTTGATCCGGCTCCTTCATACAACGCAAATCCAAAATGGACGTGATTTTCACGTCCTTTTTTTACTGTTCCCACTTTTCAGTAAGCCACGTTCGTTTGAATCTGTGCTTCTAAGCGCTTCAGCAGCGTTCTAATCCATTTAAATTCAATTATCGTATCTGGCAAGCCTAATCCTCTCAACCCGCCAAAAGACCCTGTACAGGCTGAATTTACGAACATCTGATTGATGATTGTGTTTATACCAAAACCTGGGCTCATCCAGGCCAACAAGTTATACAAGTAGATCTTTTCTCGGGATCGACATTCAGGATTGAACGAAATCACCGTATTCCGGCTGAAACCTGCTTAACAGCCTCATTTAACGCTGATTTTTATCCCCTTTATCCACAGGGTAGATCCAATTATTCGATCATAATGAGATCCCATTGAGATCAAAGAAGATCCCGGATCGCTGCAGGCCTTGATATGACTGGTCTGAAAGGACCTTAATAACCGCTATAAGGAGTAAACTAACCGCTGTGGAGAGGAAAATAACCGATGAAATGAGTGAAACAACCGATGAAGAGAGTGACTGATAACCGCTGTAGTGAGCAGGCAAGGATGCAAGCTGTGTGTAACTGATCCCGCTGTGCATAACTTTGATTTCCAGTGACGCGATTGACTGAATTTCAGCGGCCGTTATCCCGTAAAGGTTATCCCCATTATTCACTGACCCGATCCAAGAACAGATCCACATAAGATCATATAAGTTCCTAATAGATCCCCACTACGGTTAAAGCCTTGTGCCACATGCCCTGAGGAGATATCGGTAACCGCTATAATGAGTAAACTAACCGCTATAGAGAGTAAATTATCCTCTATAGAGAGTAGTCTAACCGATGAAGTGAGTGCTAGTATCCGCTATAGAGAGTAAACGCGCGATGTCCCTGTGTATAAACCGGATCCTCGAAAATGTCGGAAAATGAGCTAAAAAACAACAAGATAGTTGAAGCCTTTTCAGAAACAGATAAACGAACTGGCGAACTGGTTGTACTTACCCCCAACAGAGATAACACTGTTCAACCGGTTGCTTTAATGCGATTGGGACTGTTCGTTCCTACGTTAAAATCGACCAATAACCGTAAAAACGACACGACAGCCGTTACTGATGTCACGAACGAACTTAAGTTACTGTCGCTCGTTAAATCAGAAGGTTATGAAAGGATCAGGATCATTGGCCAGCGACTCGATATGGACAATGATTTTAAGACTTGGGTAGGGATCATTCACGCGTTTGCGAAGTATAACGTGACGAATGACAAGGTGGTTTTACCCTTCGTCGAGTTCGTCAAACTGTGCGGCATTCCTTCTTCAAGATCTTCAGCCAAGCTGAGGGAGCGATTGGAAGCTTCGCTGATCCGCATTGCATCCAATACCATCCAGTTCGGTACTGCTGACAAAGATGAACTCTATGTCACGCATCTGGTGCAATCCGCAAAATACAGTGTCAAAAAGGATACGGTGGAGCTTCAGGCCGATCCAAAGCTGTTCGAGCTGTATCAGTTTGACCGCAAGGTATTGCTGCAGCTGCGCGCCATAAACGCACTGGCTCGTAAGGAGTCCGCTCAGGCGCTTTATACCTTCATCGAAAGCCTTCCTCCTAATCCGGCGCCCATCTCCATGGCGCGCCTGCGACAACGTCTGAATCTGACTTCTCGTCCCATCACGCAGAATGCGACCGTGCGCAGGGCGATGGAGCAGCTCAAAGACATTGGTTACCTTGATTATACTGAGCTAAAACGCGGTAGCTCCGTGGTATTCCACATTCATTATCGTCGGCCAAAGCTCAAACCTGCAGAGTTGCCACTCAAGCTGCCGGATATTCTCGAAGATGAGCTGGAGTTGGATGATCCTATCGAGACTAATGATGTTGCTGCAGTCAGCGAGCCGCAGGGTGAAATGGTGATGCTTTCAAAAGCGGAGCTGAAGATCCTCGAGGAAATACGCAAAGGTAAAGTGAAGTAGTCTTCTGAATTAGCCCCCATTTGGTAACCGCTATAGAGAGTAACTGCTCTCTATAGCGGTTATTTGCTGCTGCAGTCCACGTTGTTCACCTCCCACATTCACTGCTATCAAGACATTTGTGACCCAGTAACCACTATAGAGAGTAGGCTTGTACTCTCTATAGTGGTTATCTGGAAGTCGCTCACAATTTGCACCATTCTCAGCCAAAACCCGCAATGTGACTGCTTTCAGTGTGATAGAAGAGGGGGCTGCTTGTGGTGAGTCATCATGGAATGATCCAGGATCGTCCCCAGATTTAACAACCACTATAGAGAGTAGGTATGTGCTCTCTATAGTGGTTATTCGACGGAAGTGACGTTATCACTTCTATCTTTTTGAGTTATTTGATGATTATTGAGGGATATTTGTTCAGATAACAGTGTGATTTATGTTCAATACCGCCTAAAACTCAACTCTTATTGTTTTATTATCATAGGGTTATTCTCTTTCACTGCCGGAAACTGCTTTTCCTTCTCTGTATATCCACTATAGGGAGGAGTTACTCACTACAGTGGATAGCGCTGCTGATGGCATTGATGAGTGGCTTAGCCTGAGATCCTGCTAACACGCACTCAATTGCGGGATTTTCGCATCCTGCAATAACCGCTATAGAGAGTGACTTTGCTCTCTATAGCGGTTATTTGGTTTCGTTTAATTATATTAAGTGTTTGATTTATAGGATTTATTTTTGATGTTTGATTTTTTGGCTAACCGCTATAGAGTAAACTTTTAAGCAATGCACATATCGGAAGAACTTGAAGATCCCATATCAATCGCAAGATCGTTGATTTGCAGGGCAGAGGATCAAACATCCACTATAGAGAGTAGAAGCAACCACTATAGAGAGTAACTACTCACTATAGTGGTTATGTTTAATCTACCCCCCTGGTGATTACTAACCTCGCAAGGCTTGCCAATACTGGTGTTGGTAATTACTAACATAAAGGTGATGAGCGCGAGTGCACAGGAACGGATAATTGTCATCATTGCAGCGCGTTAGGGTATGGAGGAGTGGTTTACTCTCTAAAGTGGTTGTTCCACAAGATCGACTCGCTCCACGCGATCCTGATCAGGTGTAGATCCCCTTCATTTCACGTTTGCGCTCGCTCATCATGACTGGCTGGCAATAGATAGACTCAGTGAGCGCTTTGGCCTGCGTCAATATGAGGGGGGAGTATCTCGTATTACTGCACTTATCGCCATCGTCCTTCTTTAGGGCCTGATACCGGCGCTTAATGTCTTCATGACAGGAAAGATAATTAACACACTCCATACGCTTCAAATCAATGATCATGCACTGATGTTCAGTGTTGCCATCTGGTGTCTGTCTTTGCTGGGTATTCAACTGATGACCCCGCTGGTGAATCTCATTCCGGGTGATGTGACGGAAATTTCGACCAGCCATTTCAGCGCAAATATTATGCGGAGAATGAATGAATCTTTTACTCTGAGCCTGTTTGATAACAAGGAGCGTTACGAGCAGCTGGAATTTTTGAAAAAAGAAGCAGCCTATCAACCGCTTAATTTCATCATTTGCATTATTTACGCCTTCAGAGCCGCCGTGATGGCTGGAAGCTTGCTACTGGTGCTAATAGCGTATTCAGGGATTGGGGCGGCCATTTGCGCATTGTCCGTATTACCGATGATTATCATTAATATCCATATCCAGAAAAAATATGTGCACGAGTTATTCAAAAACGCTAAGGACGCAATTGCAATGCGTTACGTCTATGGCGTCAGTATGGATAAAAGCTTTTTACAGGAAATTCGACTCTATGGGCTGGGTAGTTATCTGCTAAAAAAGTTCTCAGGGTCAGCATTTAATACCTATCAACGTATGCACCAGCAACGCGTCAGGGCGCTGATAACGCCCATTCCCGCCATGCTGCTTAGCCTGGTGATGCTATTTGCCGGGGTATATCTTTTCCTGAGCAATCTGCGCAGCAGTGATATCGCGGTGGGCGCGTTAGTGATGGTGTTTCAGTCCATTGTGATGATGAAATCGCATCTGGATGAAATTGCGAATTACGGTGCCAATCTGACATCAATGGGCAGCTTTTTTCATAGTTACCACTCCTTTATGACCGAGGAGATTGAGCCCGTTACCAACGGCCAAAAATTACTCCCCGATAACACGCCGTTCTCACTCAGTATTAAGCATCTTAGCTTTGGTTATGAAGGCCGGAGCAAGAAGGCCTTAGACGGCATTGATCTTGTGATTAGGGCAGGTGAGAAAGTGGCGATTCTGGGGGATAACGGAAGTGGTAAAACCACGCTGATTAAAATGCTGCTGCGGATGTATGCCTATGAACAGGGTGATATCAGCGTATCCGGTGTTCCACTACAAAGTCTGGAGATTGACGGTTACCGCCAGCAGGTGGCAACTGTGTTTCAGGACTACGGCAAGTATGAATTTACCGTCGGTGAGAATATCGCACTGAGTCAGTATGACACAGAAGCGCATTCCACTCAGGTTGACGATTTACTCAATAAAGTCGCGTTTCCTCATCCGCAGCAGACCCGACTGGGTAAACAGTTTGGCGGTGATGAACTTTCAATCGGGCAGTGGCAAAGGCTGGCGATCGCGCGTGCGTTATACCTTAAAGCCAATCTGTTCATCTTTGATGAGTTTTCATCCTCGCTCGATCCAGAAACTGAACATCGCCTGTTTAATGAAATCCTTTCACTCGACACGACGGTTATCGCCGTGACTCACCGTCAGGGAAATATCAAAGAGTTCGACAGAATCGTGGTCATGGCGGAGGGAAAAGTGATCGAAAACGGAAGTTTTGCTCTGTTGATGGGTAAACAGGGCAAGTTTTATAATATGTGGCACGCTCAGTTTAAATCGGTCATTGCTGAATCGGCGTAATGCAATCGTCGGGAACTGATTTGAGAGAGACGCCAGTTCATGCTGTTAATCCGCTGCGTCATTAAAATGCTTTATTCAGCAGGTTGAATAATAATGGCGCGCTGGATTAAATATTTAAAACCTGTCATCGATAGAAACTGGCCTGTCAGGCAGGTCAGTTTCAACATGGCGTCTATAAAAGAAATTTGATTATGGCATTCTAAAAATCATCACAGAAATCCATATCTTTATTCAGACGTTATTGTTTAACTCCCTTCGTTATTTTTACTAATATCAATTGGTAATCATTCCTGAGCGTTATCAACACCAGGCAGCAAGAAATATCCTATAGTTCAGCCTTTTTAGCGGGTAATGCCAGGCAAGCTTTCGCATTTCTCTTTATCTGCTTAACTGAATGCTGGATAAAGATGATGGGGATAAGGGTGGATAAAAAAGACACGCGCGAACAGGCAGGGCTCCTTTATCACTCCCTCATCAGAAGTATCACGCTTGCAGGCATTGTGCTTATTGCCGCGGTGTTAGGTATTAGCATATGGACGCTGCATCAGGACTGGAATGATACTGTCAGGCAGAGTGAAGAAACAGCGACGAACCTGGCGCTGTCGCAGGCGCGGCAGGCAGAAGATACTTTCTTGCAAACTGAGCTCGCGATGCGTGAAATGCAGCGTGACGTTGAATCGCAGCTGGTGACCGGTATCAATAGCCGCAATCTGAGTCAGACCATGCGGGAGCTTCAGGGGCGATTGCCGCAGCTGCACGGTCTTTTCTATTACGACGCCCAGGGCAAGTGGATAGCCACCTCTGCATCGCAGATACCGGCAGACATCAATAACTCCGATCGCGAGTACTTCAGGTTTCAACGCGACAATCCGCGCAACAGCATTCATCTTGGTCCGGTGATCCGTAGCCGAAGCACCGGTGATCTGGTGATCCCCGTCTCACTTCGCATCAGCGATGCGCTGCGCGGTTTTCAGGGCGTCTTGCTGGCTACGGTGAAAGTTGACTATTTCCGGCACTTTTACGCTTATTACGAGATGGGTCCTAAGGACGTGCTGGTGTTAATGCTGGCTGACAGTTCCGTGTTATACGCACGGCCGATGCCTGATAGTTTTATCGGCAAAGATCTCTCTTCCAGCCATCTGTTTCAGCAGATGCTGCAGGGCACAAACCGCGGAAGCGGGCAGTGGACCTCGGCTCTTGATGGAAAACCTCGTATTTTTGGTTTTGCACGATCGGATCGTTACCCGCTGGTGGTTGCAGCAGGGTATGACACGCATAGCCTGTTCATTAAATGGATGAAAGGACGCGTTCAGGATGTGTTGCTGAGTCTTGCACTGTTATCCGCCATCGTTGCCATGGGCGTATTCGTGCTACGTCAGGCCAGACATAGCCTGCATTATCAGCTTGAACTGACCAATCTTCGTGATGAGCTGAGTGCAGCCAACTGTGCGCTGAACAGACTGGCGCATGCGGATGCGTTAACGGGGCTCGCGAACAGACGTGCATTTGATCGCTACCTTGAGGAGTGCATCCTGGCCGCAGACACGCACAACGAGCCGGTTTCGCTGGTGATGATCGATATCGATTATTTCAAACGCTATAACGACACTTACGGCCATGTGGCCGGGGACGAATGCCTGAAGCGTGTGGCGCTGGCGATAAACGCCATCTCTCTGCGCGGTACCGATTTGGTGGCACGATATGGCGGAGAAGAGTTCGCCATCGTACTTCCCGGTGCTGATATTGAACATGCGATGGCGGTGGCTGTGGCTGCTGTGCAAGCTGTACGTGAGCAGGACATCATCCATGACTCGTCTCTGTTAGCTTCCCAACGGGTGACGCTGAGCGCGGGATGTGCATCGCTGAACACTGAGAGAGAAAATCGCTCGGCTCAATTGTTGATCAGGCAGGCCGATATGGCGCTCTATTCCGCTAAGCAGGCGGGCAGAAATCAGGTGAAGAGCGATGAGTCATATCTGAACACTCACAGCTGAAAGAGCAAATGCAGCCAGGTTTATTGAGGCAATCTGGCTCAAGTTCATCGATGACATCTTACGCGCCAAATCCGCCATCAATCGTGTGCATAGCGCCTGTCACGAATGAAGCTTCCGGACCGGCAATCCAGGCAACCATACCGGCCACTTCTTCAGGTTTACCGTGACGCTGAATGGCCATAAAACTGTGCATCAGCTCCTTCATCGGGCCGTCTGCCGGATTCATATCGGTGTCGACGGGACCCGGCTGGACGACATTCACCGTAATACCACGTGGTCCAAAGTCTCGTGCCAGACCGCGCGCTAATCCCTGCAGGGCCGATTTGCTGACGGCATAGGCCGCGCCTCCTGACATTGGCATCCGGTCTCCGTTGACGGAACCGATGACGATAATGCGACCCCCTTCTGTCATCTGACGCGCTGCTTCCACCGCAGCGTGATAAGTGTCGTGAATGTTGATTCGTAATAAGTGATCTAGGGCATCGCTTTTCAGCTCTAACGCATCACCAAAAAGTGCCACGCCCGCATTCACCACCAGCACATCCAAAGGCCCGGGATCTCGTTCCAGCTTGGTCACGGCATCGCGATCGGCGCTGTCTGCCTGAACCGCTTTACTGC
>NZ_DAMDQC010000165.1:0-9538 GCF_032082325.1 Pantoea sp. CTOTU50773
TGGTAGTGTGGGGCCTCCCCATGCGAGAGTAGGGAACTGCCAGGCATCAAATTAAAGTGTGCTGATATGGCTCAGTTGGTAGAGCGCACCCTTGGTAAGGGTGAGGTCCCCAGTTCGACTCTGGGTATCAGCACCAGTTTTAAAGCGTGAGTTCGGTAAATAACAGAATTTGCCTGGCGGCTTTAGCGCGGTGGTCCCACCTGACCCCATGCCGAACTCAGAAGTGAAACGCCGTAGCGCCGATGGTAGTGTGGGGTCTCCCCATGCGAGAGTAGGGAACTGCCAGGCATCAAACACAGAAGCCCTGAACGAAAGTTCAGGGCTTTTTTGTATGTTTAAAACTCGCAACCAGGCTCAAGATTCGTCAAAAACGTCGAATGAGTTAATGCGAGATAATATCAAGGTCATAAAAAAACCTCTGCCAGATTGCGCAGAGGCTTAAGTAGCCCATTGAATATCAATGAATAACTTGAGAAAGGAAGGCGCGTGTACGTTCTGATTTCGGATTCGCGAAGAACTCCTGCGGCGGCGCTTCCTCAACAATCTCTCCGCGATCCATAAAGATCACCCGGTCCGCCACAGTACGCGCAAAGCCCATCTCGTGCGTCACGCATAACATCGTCATACCATCTTCTGCCAGACCAATCATTGTATCGAGAACCTCTTTTACCATTTCTGGATCGAGCGCTGAAGTCGGTTCATCGAACAGCATGATTTTCGGTTTCATACACAGTGAACGCGCGATCGCCACACGTTGTTGCTGCCCTCCTGACAACTGTCCTGGAAACTTATGGGCATGTTCCGCGATACGCACGCGTTGCAGATAATGCATCGCTAACTCTTCCGCTTCTTTCTTCGGCATCTTACGCACCCAAATCGGCGCCAGGGTGCAGTTTTGCAACACGGTAAGATGCGGGAACAAATTAAAATGTTGGAATACCATGCCGACTTCGGTACGAACACGCTCAATATTGCGCACATCATCGTTAAGATGGATGCCATCTACTACGATACGGCCTTGTTGATGCTCTTCTAAATGATTGATGCAACGAATAGTCGTCGATTTCCCTGACCCCGAAGGCCCACAAAGAACAATGCGTTCGCGGGGTTTCACCAGCAAGTTAATATCTTTAAGAACATGGAACTGACCATACCATTTATTCACGTTTTCGAGCGTAATCATCATGGCGTCAGCCGCATTAGTCATAATTTGTGTCATGTAAAACCTCAGTGCGATTTACGCCCGGTGTGGAAGCGCTTCTCCAGATGCTGGCTATAGCGCGACATGCTAAAACAAAAAATCCAGTAGACCATGGCAGCAAACACATAGCCTTCGGTCGACATGCCCAACCAGGTGGGGTCAACGGTGGCTTGCTGCACGCTACTGAAGAGATCGAAGAGGCCGATGATGATCACCAGGCTGGTATCTTTAAACAGTGCGATGATGGTATTCACTAAACCAGGGATGGTCAGCTTAAGTGCCTGTGGCAGAATAACCAGCATCTGCGTTTTCCAGTAGCCGAGTGCCAGTGATTCCGCCGCTTCAGTCTGCCCTTTTGGCAGTGCTTGCAAGCCGCCACGCACCACTTCTGCAACATAAGCGGACTGGAACAGAATCACGCCGACCAGCGCACGTACCAGCTTGTCGATAGTCGTGCCCTCTGCCATAAACAGCGGCAGCATTACCGATGACATAAAGAGCACGGTAATCAGTGGCACACCACGCCAGAACTCAATGAAAATCACTGACAGGGTGCGAACCACGGGCATTTTTGAACGACGAGCCAGCGCCAGCAGAATCCCCAACGGCAGCGCACCAGCGATGCCAATTGAGGCAATAATCAGCGTCAGCGTCAGACCGCCCCACTGGCGGGTTTCCACGCGATCCAGCCCCAGATACCCGCCATACATCAGCAGCCAAACAATGATCGGATAGATCACCGCCCAGCAGGCAATGTAGCGACCACGGCGTGGCATAGACTTAATGAACATGGGAACGATCGACAGTAGACCAATCACCAACGCCAGATTAATGCGCCAGCGCAATTCATGTGGATAAAGCCCATACATGAATTGGCCAAAACGTGCGTGGATAAATACCCAACATGCACCGGCTTTGGTGCAATCCGCGCGCGTTTCACCAATCCAGTTAGCCTGGAAGATCAGCCAATCCAGCGCCGGAGGAATCACACTCCAGATGATCCAGAAACTGAACAGCGTGAGCAGGGTATTGAGCCAGCTGGAGAACAGATTTTTGCGCGCCCAAAGCCAGGCTTTTCCTAGCGGATTGCTGGGTACGGGCGGTGTTTCGTGTGTGGTAACAGACATAATGATCCCGTTCTCTTATCGCTCAACTAGCGCAATTTTGCGGTTGTAGAGGTTCATCAGCAGTGAAATGAGCAGGCTGATGATCAGATAGACCGCCATGGTAATCGCAATAGTTTCAATCGCCTGGCCAGTTTGGTTCAGCACGGTACCGGCAAACAACGACACCATATCGGGATAGCCAATGGCCGCCGCCAGTGATGAGTTCTTCACGATATTGAGATACTGACTGGTTAACGGTGGAATGATCACGCGCATTGCCTGCGGGATGATGACTTGACGCATCGTGACCGGATTTGGCAGACCCAGCGAACGGGCTGCTTCATTCTGACCGTGCGGCACCGACTGAATCCCGGAGCGAATCACTTCCGCAATGAACGATGAGGTATACACAGAAAGCGCCACCGTTAACGCCGCCAGCTCCGGGATCATCACAAAGCCGCCGCGGAAGTTGAATCCGCGCAGTTCTGGTACATCCCAATGCGTTGCGGCACCAAACAATGTGTGTGCAATCAGGGGTAACAGCACAATCAAACCTGCAGCGGCTGGCCACGTGCGGCGTAACTGGCCGGTTTTTAATTGATGCTTACGGTTGAAGCGGAAAAGCGCAACGCTGCCGAGGATGGCCAGTGCCAGCGCAATCAGGAATGGCCAGGTGCCAGGTGCATACTCTGGCCACGGAATATACAAACCGCGGTTACTGACAAACGCCAGATCAAACGCATTGAGTGCCTGACGTGGCCCTGGCAGGTTGCGCAACACCGCAAAGTACCAGAAGAAGATCTGCAGCAGCGGTGGGATATTACGAAACGTCTCGATGTAGATGGTCGAGAGTTTACGCAGCAGCCAGTTTTCAGACAGACGCGCGAGCCCCACGGCGAAGCCCAGGATGGAGGCAAATACAATGCAGAGTGCGGAAACCAGCAGGGTATTGGTCAACCCCACCATAAACACGCGCGCGTAAGTATCGCCTTCGGTGTAATCGATCAGGTGTTGGACGATGCCGAAACCGGCATTGCGCTCAAGAAATCCGAAACCGGAAGTGATGCCGCGGTTGGCCAGGTTGATTACTGTGTTGTGGACCAGATATCCCACCACAGCAAGCACGGCCACAATCGCGAGGATCTGGTAAAGCCAGGCGCGAACCGTAGGATTACCAAACGAAAAATCCCTCTTTACGGTTGGGCGTTGTGACATGTTGAAACCTCAGTGAAGAAAACGCTTGGGCACCGCAGGGTGCGGTGCCCGACTGGCAGAACAGACTTAGCGTACTGGTGGAGCGTACTGGATGCCGCCCTGGTTCCAGAGTGCATTCTGGCCACGCGCGATTTTCAGTGCACTGTCTTTACCCACGTTGCGATCGAACACTTCCTGATAGTTACCGACTTGTTTGATGATGTTGTAAGCCCATTTATTATCAAGTTTCAGGTCTTTACCGAAGTCACCTTCTGCACCCAACAGGTGAGCCATATCCGGGGTAGTGGGTTTGGCCGCCATCTGATCAACATTCTTAGAGCTCACGCCCATCTCTTCTGCGTTCAGCATGGCGTAAAGAGACCATTTAACGATGGTGAACCAGTCGTCATCACCACGACGTACCACAGGACCCAGCGGCTCTTTAGAGATCACTTCTGGCAGCACGATGAAATCATCTGGTTTGCCGAGTTTCACACGCAGTGCATACAGCTGAGACTGGTCGGAAGAGAGGGTATCGCAGCGGCCACTGTCGAGTGCTTTCGCTGACTCATCAGAACGGTCGAAGGTCACTGGCGTGTACTGCATTTTGTTGGCTTTGAAGTAGTCAGCCACGTTCAGCTCGGTATCGGTACCGGCCTGAATACATACGGTGGCACCATCCAACTCTTTGGCGCTTTTCAGACCCGCTTTCTTATGGGTCAGGAAGCCGATGCCGTCATAGTAGTTCACACCAGCGAACAAGAAGCCCATGCCACCATCGCGCGAAGAGGTCCAGGTGGTATTACGAGACAAGATATCCACTTCACCAGACTGGAGCGCAGTGAAACGCTCTTTAGCCGTCAGCGGGGTGTATTTCACCTTGCTTGCATCACCAAATACCGCAGCCGCAGCAGCGCGGCAAACATCCACGTCGATTCCGGTAAATTTGCCGCTGGCATCAGCGTAGGAGAAGCCTGGCAGGCCATCGCTGATACCGCACTGTACGAAACCTTTCTTTTTAATGGCATCCAGCGTGGTGCCTGCGTGCGCTTGTTGAGTAACGGCGAACAGCGAGGCTGCAGCGACCAGGGTGGAAAGCATCATCTTTTTCATAAAGCATCCTGTGTGGCGAGATCGTGTGTTGTTATGTTTGCACGCACTTTAATGTGCGCTTTTTTCTGTCTGTGGCGGTTAGCCATCCACGACTCTGCAAAGGTAATGCCAGGTTTGCAGAATCCTGAATTCACTGGAAAGATCTTTTAATAAAAGGACGCATCCAGAAATTTAGGCTACTATCGCGCACCAAAAGGCTGCATGACGAGACGACGCGATCACAAATAGTGCAAATAGTTTCACTATGTGGAAGCAGTGTGAGCCATCACTCAGGATAAAATGTATGCGTTTGCAGGGTTACGGTAGAAACAGTGCAGGATCACTGGGAAAGCGGCATGGCGGGCGTTATGACGCACAAAGCAGGCGCTAAAAAGGGGCAAAAGACGTGCGGTAAGAGAGACGAAATATCACGGATGCAATTGCAACTATCGTTACCATATCCGCGACAATTGTTTCATCCGTTGCTAACACAGGGAAACGATTGGTGAGGCACAAACAAAAACGCCAACCCGAGGGTTGGCGTTAGCGCAGCAAAGAACAATTAGTTCATGCCGTATTTTTTCAGCTTCTTACGCAGGGTACCACGGTTGATACCCATCATCAGAGCTGCACGGGTCTGGTTGCCACGGGTGTACTGCATCACCATGTCCAACAGAGGCTGCTCAACTTCAGCCAATACCAGCTCATACAGATCACTTACATCCTGACCATTCAGTTGAGCAAAATAGTTCTTCAGTGCCTGTTTTACCGAATCACGAAGTGGCTTTTGCGTCACCTGATCCTGTGAGTTAACGGTAGAAACGGTCAGTACGTCAGAATTTACGCGTTGTTCGAACATAGTTCTGTCAGCTCTTTATTTCATTACGCAAGATTTTCGAAGTATGCCTCCAACGCCTCCAGCTGTTCGCTGGCATCCTCTATGGCGTTGAATGTGCGCCGAAACTGGTCATCAGGAGCACTTTCCTGCAAATACCAGGAAACGTGTTTACGAGCAATACGGTATCCCTTGCGCTGACCATAAAAGTCGTGCAGTTCCCGTATATGTCCAATCAGCATTTGCTTCACTTCAGCCAGCGGCTTCGGTGCCAGCAGCTCCCCTGTGTCCAGATAATGCTGGATTTCCCGGAAGATCCACGGTCTTCCCTGAGCAGCGCGTCCAACCATCAGAGCATCGGCTCCGGTATAGTCGAGCACCGCTCTGGCTTTGTGCGGGTCAGTAATGTCACCATTCGCGATAATCGGAATGGAAACGCTCTGCTTAACTGTCCGAATGCTGTCGTATTCAGCGTGCCCCTCAAACAAACAGGCGCGCGTGCGGCCATGAATGGTGAGAGCCTGAATGCCACAGCGTTCAGCCAATTGGGCAATCTCTACACAATTACGATTTTCTTTGTCCCAGCCGGTGCGAATCTTCAGCGTAACCGGTACATCAACTGCATTCACTACCGCACGGAGGATGGACTCCACCAGTGACGGATGCTGCAGCAGTGCTGAGCCAGCCATCTTACGATTCACTTTCTTAGCCGGGCAGCCCATGTTGATATCAATGACCTGCGCGCCAGACGCCACATTAATGCGCGCGGCTGCAGCCATCTCATCAGGATCGCAACCGGCAATTTGCACGGCACGGATTCCAGGCTCGTCACTATGCACCATACGCAAACGGGATTTATCACTGGCCCAAACTTCTGGGTTTGATGACAGCATCTCGGAGACAGTCATACCCGCGCCGTTCTCGTAACACAAGGTGCGAAATGGCTTGTCGGTAACGCCAGCCATAGGTGCAGCGATGAGTCGATTACGTAGCTGATGGTGTCCAATGCGCATGAAAAAGAAGTGACCCTAACTGTTCGCAAGGCGGCGTATATTACGCATTTTTTAACGAAGATGAAAGGCCAAACTTTGAACAATTCACCGTTAAACTGCGAGGAATTCGGCCTTAACAGCAATGCTACAACTAATAATCTATATAATTCAGTGCATTAAAAAATTATGCTGAAATTGTGAGCAAAAGTTTTTCTTAAAACATGCCCAAAATCACGACATAAAAACCGCCACATCCGGTAATTAGCCAGAGAAATGACGGCGATGTGATTATTAAATGTACTAATTTGATTGCTTTCAGGTAGCAGATTTTCGGCTGATATGCAGAGGGTGAGTTGCTTTCACTGTCTGATGGCCAAACAGCAAACCGGCCAGCGAAGCCAGCCGGTGATCAAACTCAGCGGCGCACGCCGGTAATACGGCACCACTCCTCTTTTTCAGCCACCGGATCAAGTACGAAGCGCTCTACATAGGCTTCGCACACCCCTTCAGCCTGGCTGGCTAATACGCCCGACAATCCCAGATGTCCGCCCGCCTTTGGCAATACGCTAATCAGCGGCGCCAGCTCACGTAGCGGGCCTGCGAGGATATTGGCGACAACCACATCAGCTTGCAGGTTTTCCGGCTGTTGATGCGGTAGATAGAGCGACAGACGATCAGAAACGCCATTGCGCTCAGCATTGTCACGGCTGGCCTGAATAGCCTGCGGATCAATATCAATCCCGATAGCCTGCGACGCGCCCAGTTTAAGGGCGGCTATTGCGAGAATGCCGGATCCACAGCCAAAATCGATCACAGTTTTGCCTTGCAGATCAAGTCCATCAAGCCAGGTGAGACAGAGCGAAGTGGTCGGGTGGGTGCCGGTACCAAACGCCAGGCCCGGATCCAGCATCACGTTGACGGCATTCGGATCCGGCACGTCCCGCCAGCTCGGGCAGATCCACAAACGTTCACCAAAACGCATCGGGTGGAAGTTATCCATCCATTCACGTTCCCAGTCTTTATCCTCGATCTGCTCGATCTTGTGATGGAAATGCGATCCCAGCAGTGGATGTTGACGCAGTTCGGCCACCACATCGTCCATCTCGGTTTCGGCGTCGAACAGACCAATCACATCCGTATCGCCCCATAAGCGTGTTTCACCCGGCAGCGGTTCGTAAACCGGGTTGTCATGGGTATCCTGAAACGTCACCGAGACGGCGCCCACGTCCATCAGCGCATCGCTCAGCGGCTCGGCATTTTCGCCGGTACTGTTAATTTTGATTTGAATCCAAGGCATAGCGTTTCTCTTTATTTCACCGCGGCGTGACGCGCTTCAGGCGTGCTGCCAAACAAATTACCCACCACGAAGGCCAGCAGGCTTAAGGTCAATGAGGAAACGATAGGGTGAAAGCCCCATAGTTCAATTTTCAGGCTGGCAAGTAAGGTATAGCAAGCCGCGCCGACAACCATGCCGCTGATAGCACCTGTCGAATTAGCGCGCTCCCAATACAGTCCCAATACCAGCGGCCAGAGGAACACGGCTTCCAGTCCGCCAAAGGCCAGCAGATTGAGCCAGATAATCATATCCGGTGGATTCCACGCCGCCAGTAACAGCAATATGCCCAGCACGAAAGTGATAGTGCCGGATAGCATACGCAAGCGCGATTCATTCTCGCTGTGCTGTGGCGCAATACGCAAATAGAGATCCTTGATCAGCGTAGCGGAGGATTGCAGCAGCTGCGCGTTAATCGTTGACATGATTGCTGCCATCGGTGCAGCGAGAAACACGCCGGCTGCCATTGGCGGCAACACGGTGATCATCAGCGTCGGGATCACGCGATCCGGAACAGTGAGATCCGGCAGAATGGCACGACCTAACGCCCCCGCCAGATGCATGCCGAGCATTAGAATCACCACGACGATGGTGCCCAGAATGATGCCGCGATGCATGGCTTTACTGTCTTTATAGGAGATACAGCGCACCGCAGTATGCGGCAAACCAATCACGCCAAAGCAGACCAGCACGGCGAAAGAACTCAGGAATGTCGGATTAATGACGTTGCCAACACCTTCCGGCGACACGAGTTGGGGATCGATGGTGCGCAGTTTCGTCACGGCCGTTTCGAGTCCACCCGCCTGATGGATAATGGCAAACAGCAGCAGGAAGGTGCCGACCAGCATTACCAGGCCTTGCATTGCATCGTTGAGTACGCTGGCACGGAAGCCGCCAAACGCGGTATACAGCGCGATGGTGCCACCAAAAATTAATAAGCCGGTGTCGTAAGGAATACCCGCAGCGGTTTCCAGCAAGCGTGCACCGCCAATAAACTGTACGGTCATTGCGCCAACAAAAGCCACTAATAAGCTAATACTGGAGAGCCAAATCAGCAGTGTGCTGCCGTAGCGGCCATATAGCATGTCATTCAGCGTCACAGCGTTATAGCGGCGCGCGAGAATGGCGAATTTCTTTCCTAATACACCGAGCGAGAGCCACACCGCCGGCACCTGAATCATCGCCAGCAATACCCAGCCAAGACCATATTTATAGGCAGCACCCGGCCCGCCAATAAACGAACTGGCACTGATGTAGGTGGAGGTAATCGTCATGGCCAGCACAAAACCACCCATCGAACGGCTGCCGAGGAAGTATTCGGTGAGGAAATTGCCCTGACGCTGTTTGCGCATCGCAAACACCGATAAACCGGCGATCAAGACCAGATAGGCTAATAGCGGCAGAATGATTTCACTGTCCATCTTGATCCTCAAGCGACATGTCGCGATACAACAGGCGAACCATCACCCAGCAAAGGACGATAAATAGCAGCGGGGCGAAAATGCAGGAGAGCTCAAACCAGTGCGGTAATCCGGTGATGCCGCTCTCATTGCCGCCTAGCCAGGCACTTAGGCCCCAGACGGCGAGGTACGCCAGCGTCAGATAAAATGCCCAGCGCGCCTCTTTGTTCGCTTGTAAAAAACGCCAATCCATCATGCAACCTCAACGGTAACAAAAATGAAAAAGGCCGGATTAACCGGCCTTTGTTTGCTCTGCGCTGCGATTACTTCTCGTGCAGGCCGAGTTTTTTCTCCAGATAGTGGATGTTGGTGCCACCCTGCTGGA